>JABCOB020000127.1 GCA_013333835.2 Bacteroidia bacterium | reverse complement strand
GCCCTCCACCAGCGCAATGCGTAGCCCCGGGGTGTGCTGTAGGGCAAACGATACGGTGTCTGTGAATTCCCTCGCGGCGGGGTCGGCTTCTTGGGCCTTGAGGGCTGCGCGTAGCACCCCGAATCTAAAGGCCTGGGGGGTCTGCACGCGGCGCAGCCGGTTTCGGTCTAGGTATTGGAGGCTCGCGGCGGTGCCGTTCACCTCCACTATGCTATCGGCCACAGGCAATACGAGGGTGGCTGCATCGGCGGTCTGCAGGGCATCTACCAGGCGCTGGAGCGCAGCCTTGGGGAGGAAGGGACGGTCTGCGTCGTGGAATAGGACGTAGTCGTTATGGCTGTATTCCCCGAGCGCCTGGAGGGCGCAGAGGCACGATAGATGCCGGGTGCTACCTCCAGGCACGATATGGGCTATTTTTCCCTGCGGGTCGGTTTCGGTTTTTCGCCCTAGGTACGCTTGGGATAGCGCGGGCAGGAACGGCTCGGGGGCGACTATGGCGATGGCCTCCACTTCGGGCTGTTGGGCAAAGAGCGCCAGGCTGTATGAGAGCATAGTGCGCCCGCCTAGGCGTTGGAATTGCTTGGGGAGCTCGCCACCTACCCGCGTGCCAGATCCGCCGGCCAGCACCACGGCTACCAGTCGGGATTTCTCTCCGGATGTTTGCATCTTTTGCTTGCTATAAGGCCTTAGTAGCGACGTGGCGTGCCGCGTCGCGATTCAAATATTCCCGCATCGCGCCTGCCACATCGCGGCGTCTTTCCTTGCGTTTTTTTCAGTGCCTCCGGTTGAAAATCTGCCCTAGCTGCTTCTTCACCACCCCGCGGAAGTCGCCGATGCAGAGGTAGGCCCCCGTAATGAACAGCACGCTATACACAAGGCCCTTGGCGAGGAAATCGGCCCAGGCATGGGGTAGCACGATGAAATGTGTGGGTATATATGCTACAACAGAAATGCAAATAATGGTTGCGATGTAGATGATTAGGCTTTTTATCTTTAACTCTTTCCTAAGTATGTATAGGTAAATGGCCTCTAACACAAGTTCACACACTACGTATGCTATAGCAGATCCAATAGCCCCATAGCGGGGGATCAGGATCAAGTTGGCTACAGTATTCACAATAGTTGCAATGGCTAACGCTTTGAATACCATGCGCTCTTTATCGGTAGACATGCCCGCGAGGTAGAGCCCCATACCCACCAGTCCGAGCATGGGGGCTACAATGCGCAGCACGGTGTCTGACCCTTCAAACGTGGGGCCGAACAGGAGGCTGCAGAGGGGGGTAGCTGTGGCAAAGAGTCCGCCGCCGATGAGCAGCCCGAGGGTTGCCCCTACCCGGGCCTGCTGGCTGAGTACCTGTTTTGCGACATCCCGTTGCCCGTTCTGCCAGAGGTGGGCCAGCCGGGGGAACAGCACGTTGCCAATGAGGGCGGCCACGGTGATACCGATGCGCGCCAGGCGGGCAGAGTAGTCATAGATAGCTACTTGGGCCGGCACGGAGAGGTAGCCAAGCAGCACGCGGTCGGCCCAAGCCAGCAGCGTTGTCAGCAGTATGGGGAGCAGCAGGAAGGCGGCGGGCTTAAATATGGCCTGTAGGGTGGCGCGGAGGGGGGCAAAGCGGATTCGTAGGCCGTAACGACGAAGCGAAGTCCAGTAGAAGAGATTGCCAACGAGTATGGAACCCTGCTGCAGGAAGATGAAGAGCGCGAAGTCTGTTGGCCTTCGCACGAAGATGAATACCAGGGCTGCCCCCAGGGCCCTGATCACTATGGTGCGCAGGGCTATGTACCCAAAGTTCTCCAGCCCATTGTACAGCCATACCAGGTCGGTAGCTGTGCCTAGTAGGAATAGCTCGAATAGTATAAGGTAAATACGTTCTTCTGCAGGACGATACAGTACCCAAAGTGCATACAGTAGTATGGTAATGCCAATGAAGAAGAATTGATAGGTAATGAGCTTAGAGAAAACGGCTTGCAGATCTGCAGGGCTATTCCGTACCCTTGCCACCTCTCTTACCCCGTAGACCTGCAGTCCGCATAGCCCCACCATGCCGAATATGGTGGCCATTGCGAGCCCAAAGGAGTTCAGCCCCAGTACCTCGCTACCGAAAATCCGTGTGACGTAGGGCATGAGCAGGAGCCCGATGAGCATGGCGCTGGCCTGCATGGCTGCTAGGGAGAGGAAATTGTGGAGGGCTTTCATGGGGTCGATTTTGCGTAGGGTTTACGTGCGGTATTGGGGCGGAGGAAGGGGAGGCCACCGTAAGCGGGCGGGTTGGGTGCTACTGTGCACCCTTTTGGGCTATTTCAGCCATCCCTCTACCTCGTTGGCGTTCTCCAGCTCGCGGGCTATAAAGCAGCCCATCACGGCCATGTAGCTTCGCCCCCATGCGCCCAGCGCGAGCTCCGCGGGGGTGGGGTCGGTATCGTGGTGCAGGCGTCCGGTTAGCGTGTTGCGGGTGGCGTAGTAGTCGGTAGTCCACTGCGCAAAGGCGTGGCGGTTCATGGCAAAGGTATTGGTGTACACTGCGGCTGGCGGACGGTGGCCCGGGATGCTATCCAGCAGGTTGCAGCCAACATGGAGGTACTTGGCCTGCGAGAGCGAGAGGTGGTATAGGGTTGGAAAGATGTCGTTCTGCGAGGAAAAGGTTGTGGTATCAACTTTATATTTTGGCATATACTGTTCTGGTATATAGAGCAATAGGGGTACTGCATAGTTGGCCAGGGGGTCATCGCCTACATTGAGGATCTGACGGAGTGTATGGTCGCCCGTTATGGCCACTATGGTTCGTTGGCCGAGTGGCGATTGCCGGAGTTCTCGGAGGAATAGCCCTAGCTGGTTGGCGGCGTAACGGAATGCCAGGAAGCTGCGGCGTGCCAATGAGGGGTCGGTCTTGTAGATCCGGGTTACGGAGTCTGGAATCTGGAGACTATCAGCATAGGGTTCTAAAGCTGCTGCATCATAGGGAGTATGGTGAGATATGCTCATGCCGTAGATGAACTTTGGAGAGGGAGATGCCTGCAGCACGCTCCATATACGCTTGAAGAGGGAGGCATCATGCACGCCCCATTCGCCTACGTGCGCCTGGGGGTCGAACTCCCGCAGCGCGTTGTCGCCCTCTATGTGGTCAAATCCCTTGCCGGCGGCTAGGTATAGGTCGAGGTTTCGCCAGCCGAGCCGTTGCCCTGTTATATACCAGGTCTCGTAGTTTTTTCGCTTGTAAGTCCATGGTGCTGAGTAGGGTAGCGGCTTGGCGTATTGGGTAGAGACTCCCAGGTGGTGGAAGGGCGATCCGAAGAGCATCCCCTCCAGCGTGGCGGGGGTATTGTTCATGCAGCTGAAGAAGTTGGGGAAATGGATGAGGTGTGTAAGTTCATCGGCCAGAGCGCCAAGTAGATTGAAGTTCCCTCGGTTGAACCCCATGTAGTATTCCCCAAGGCTC
The DNA here is from genome assembly GCA_013333835.2 of Bacteroidia bacterium. GTDB lineage: Bacteria > Bacteroidota > Bacteroidia > Bacteroidales > CAJPTX01 > Bacteroides_D. The sequence goes on along the minus strand of JABCOB020000127.1, from coordinate 9,622 downwards.
TCCATCTGCAGCACCACCACGTGCGGCGGCAGGGTGTCGAGCAGGGGGTTATACCCCGTGGTATCAATAAGCGCACACAGCGGATTTTCCGAGTCGGTAGGATGCCTAAGATAGGTAGCTACGGCCTCCTCTAGCGTGCTGAAACCGCCATTGCGCAGCTGGTTCTCCACGGTGGGGGTGGCTATGCTCGCTGTGTAGTGCTTGTAGGCGTACTGCAGGGAGAGCGGCGCGTTCATGGGGAGCTGGTTGATGAAAGGCTCCTGCGAGACCACGGTGTGGCTTGGCCCCAGGGGGCGGTCGAGCAGAGTTCCGCGCGCTAGGAAGCCCAGGAGCACGGTGAGAACCAGCATTACCAGCGCGCGTGTGAGCACGGTGGTATGGCGGCACAGCGGGCAGCTGCGGCGAACCAGGAGGCGGGTTAGCAGCACCAGCCCAACTATGGAGGCTACTAGCCCTACGGCCACCCACACCACGGGGAAGTCGCTCCAGAGCGAATGCAGCACCTCGCCGTTGGAATCGTAGAGGATGTTGAAGGCCAGGATGTCGATGTGCGATTTGAAGAATTGGAAGTAGAAAATATCCACAATTCCCACCACTAGCAGCAGCAGCATCACCGCGAATCCCCACCAGCGGTACACCCCCTTCAGCCAGCTTGGCGCGCCATTTCGGCCCCAGAAGGCGGACACCCAGAGCGGGATGATGAGCGGGAAGTAGAGAATACTGAGTAACTTCGCGTCGAAACGAATCCCTAGCCCGAAGGCTCTGAGAAGGTCTGATGTGTGCCCGCTAAGGCTCTCCCACGGCCCAAAGGCGAGGAGTAGAGATAAGCGGAAAATGGTGAGTATCAGCAGTGATACCAGAAAGATATTGAAGAAGGGCTTTAGCAGTGCCGCGAAGGCCGAGCAGGAGGTTTGCGGCTGCGAAATGGAACGGAGGGCCATGTCGGTTAGGGTTAAATTTTTCGGCAAAGTTAGGCAAATGGCCTCTGAAAATGATAAAAGAGCGGCCAATCTACCCGAGATCGCTGTGAATGGCTCGTAGGCACGCCATTTGTTGCGGGGGCTTTCCTTATGGTGTTCAAAATAATAATAATCAAATAGTTACATTTATCGGGAACTGTAGCGACGCCAAGGGCTGCATCGTTTGAATGGCTGCGGATTACGGGTTTTGCAGAGGCCACTATCCCTCGCCGCTGGGGATGGGGCGTTCCTCTGCCGCGCGGCGTATGGCGGGGCTACTCTAGAAATGCTGAAAATGGAACAGGGGAAAATTTCGGTGGTTATCCACACCTACAACTCTGAGCTACACCTCCGCCGGGTGCTGGAGTCTGTACGGGAGTTCGACGAGGTGGTGGTGTGCGACATGGGCAGCACCGACGGCACGCTACCGCTGGCTGCAGAGTACGGATGTAAGGTGGTGATGCACCCCAAGATCCCGATAGTGGAGCCGGCGCGCAACTTCGCCATACGTGCGGCCACCCATCCGTGGGTGCTGATAGTGGACTCCGATGAGCTGGTGCAGCCTGCCCTGCTTGAGTATCTGTACCGACTAGTGGGCAGCGAGAACCCGCCGAATGCGGTACGAATGGCCCGGAAGAACTACTTCATGGGGCGCTGGATGCACGGGCAATACCCCGATTACATTCTACGTTTCTTCCGTAAGGAGCTTGTGGATTGGCCCGCTGAAATCCACCGGCAGCCTGCCATTCCTGGGGTAACGGTAACCCTGCCAGCGCGGCGGCGCGATATGGCGTTCATCCACCTAGTGAATCCCCGTGTGGCCGATTGGGTGGCTAAGGATAACCTCTACACCAGCCAGGAGGTAGAGAAGCGCCGCGGGCAGCGGGTATCGTGGCTCGGGTTGCTCTTCGCCCCCTGGTGGCGATTCGTGCGTGCCTACCTCCTTAAAGGCGGTTGGCGCGATGGGAAGCCTGGCTACATCTACGCGAGGATGCTTGCCCTATACAAGTTCTACACCCTGGCCAAAATGCAGGAGGCCCAGTACGGGCGGGACGATTGGGATGAGGAGCTGCGGGGGTTGTAAGGAGTTCGTTGCAATGAGGAGCGGTATTGCGGTGGACAAGCGTCCTATGGGCACTGGAATTCCGTTAGGGTACCACGAAGGAGAGAGGGTGATGGAGCGATTATTATGGGGTGATGGCGTTTCTGCATACGCAAAGGGGCTCACTGTTGCTGAAAAGGATTTTCTTAAAAAATAATCAAAAATTATGGATTTTCACCATCTTCATATAGTCATTATGGCCGGCGGAGCGGGAGTACGCTTTTGGCCAGCCTCTACGCAGGCTAAACCCAAGCAGTTCCTCGATATTCTCGGCTGCGGCGAAACGCTGCTGCAGGCCACCTACCGAAGAGCAAGGCACTTCTGCCCCCCGACGCAGATCTGGGTGGTTACCAATGCGGAATATGCGGCCACAGTGCTAGAGCAGTTGCCAGAGCTCCAGAGCGCCAATGTGGTGGGAGAGCCGGCAAAGCGCAACACGGGCCCCTGCCTAATGCTGGCCTCTGCGCTGGTTGAGCGCATCGATCCGTTGGCCGAGATGCTTGTGCTGCCTAGCGACCACCATATTGGCAACGAAGGGGCGTTCTACCGGAGCGTGGAGGAGGGGGTTGAGTACGCGCTAACCCGCGAGGTGCTCCTCACCTTTGGGGTAAGGCCGCACCGTGCCGAAACGGGCTACGGCTACATAGAGGTGGAGCAGGATGCGCGGCGAGATTTTTTACCCGTGGAGCGATTCCATGAGAAGCCCGATGCCGCCACGGCCAAGCGCTATGTAGGGAAGGGTAATTTCTTCTGGAATAGCGGGATGTTTGCCTGGCAGAATCGGGTATTTCGCGATTCGATGGCGAGGTGGCAACCGGCACTTGCCGAGAAGTTCGCGCCGCTAGGGGAGGGCTATTCGCACGGGGTGGTGGAGCAGATCTACGGGGCAATAGAGCCTGTTTCCATAGACTACGCGCTGCTGGAGCTGGCAGGCAATGTGGAGGTGCTGCCGGTGGATTTCGCCTGGAGCGACCTCGGGACTTGGCAGTCGGTCTACGAGTACCTGCCGAAGGATGCCCTCGGCAATGCTACTCAGGGATCTGCGGTGCTGCTGGGCACGAGCAACTGCCTGGTAAGCGCGCCAGAAGGGCAACTTATAGTGCTCAGAGGTCTGGAGAACTATGCCGTAATCCAGAATGGGAAGTCGACCCTAATCTGTCCGATCTCCGAGAGTGAAGAGATGCGCAAGATAACGGCAATTTTGGGAGAAAAGGGGTACGATGACCACCTTTAATCCATTTTACAAGCTATTCGTAGTGAGAACCAGTGAAATTTAACGTCGGGGCAGCATGCAGGTAACGCAGGAGATGGTGGCAGACCTCGAGCAGCGGGTGGGAACGCTGGGGAGGCATCTTTGACATTGACGGTAAGCGGAAGCAGCGGGAGGCCGAACGGGAGCTAACCGCGAAGGATGGTTTTTGGGACGATGCCCAGGCTGCCGAGAAGCAGCTTAAGAAGATCGCGAGGCTGAGCAGCTGGATAGATGCCCACGAGGCGCTCTGCAAGCAGGTGGACGATCTGCAGGTTCTCTACGAGTTCCACCGCGAGGGAGAGGCCAACGAGGAGGAGCTCTCCAAGGCCTACATAGCCACCGACGGCGCTATAAAGGCGCTAGAGCTACGCCGTATGCTGGGCAAGGAGGAGGATGCCCTTGGCGCAATACTCAAGATCAACAGCGGTGCGGGGGGGACCGAGAGCATGGACTGGGCGATGATGCTGCTCCGTATGTACCAGCACTGGGCAGAGCGCAAAGGGTACCAATTCAAAGTGGCGGATCTGCAGGAGGGCGAAGAGGCGGGCATAAAGAGCGCCACCGTGGAGATAGTGGGCGATACGGCCTACGGCTACCTTAAGGGGGAGAATGGGGTGCACAGGCTGGTACGGATTTCGCCCTTTCACAGCAACGCCCGTCGGCACACCTCATTCGCCTCGGTGTTCGTATCGCCCGCCATTGATGATAACATCGAGATAACGGTAGCCCCCTGCGAGATCAAGTGGGATACCTACCGTTCTAGCGGTGCTGGCGGCCAAAATGTGAACAAGGTGGAGACGGGCGTAAGGCTCTACCACATCCCCACGGGTATAGTGGTGGAGAATACCGAGACCCGCTCTCAGCTCCAGAACCGCGAGAATGCAATGCGAATCCTGAAATCCCATCTCTACGAGCTGGAGCTCCGCAAGCGCGAGGAGGAGAAGCTGCGCGTAGAGGGCAGCAAGAAGAAGATAGAATGGGGCTCGCAAATTCGCAACTACGTGCTGCAGCCCTACCGTCTGGTGAAAGACCTGCGTACTGGCGTAGAGACTAGCGATGTGCAGGCCGTGCTGGACGGCGACCTAGACAATTTCATCACCGAGTACCTGATGCAGGAGGGGGGAGAGTAAGCGCAACGCACTGCGATCCCACCAGCTTACAGCCAATTTGAGACCCTCTAAATGCGCTTAAATGGCGCAGCGTGCTGCATCGTTTAGGCGGGTTTTACAGAGGTCTTCCTGCAAGAAAGCCCGTTACGCACCCTAAAACAAAAACAGGGCGGGCTAACCAGATCGGTTAGCCCGCCCTGTTTGGTGGGAGGTGTACTCTACCTTGTCACCTGCATCTCATACTGCAGCCCCTTGTAGCCTATCAGGTCGCAGTACATCGCCCCAAGGAAAAGCTCGAATTTGATCCGCACTGGCAGGTGGTTATCGTCAGTGCTTATCCACACCGTAAGAGCATCCTGATCTTTGAACAGGTCGCCCTCCCTCACCTGCGGTTTGAATCGGTAGCACAGCACTTTTCCGAATTTGGTCTTCACCAGCTCCTGCCCTGTGTAGCGGATCTTCATGGGGTAGAACTCCGCATTGAAGTAGAGGGGGATATTGAGGCTGCTGCCCTCCTTGAGCTTCATGGTACTGAGCCTGTTGCGGATGTAGTAGGCTACCGATACCACGCAGTGGGTGTTGAGGGGGACCTTCACCTGCTGCCCGTTCTCTCGGGTTACGATGGCTGAGTCTAGAGGTGGCGTGCGGTCGTAGAGATCCACCTTGTAGTCTCGGTATTTCTGCTCGTGCACGTTGCGGATGGCGCGTAGCGGGAGGTCGGTGGATGGATCGGTGTAGGAGTGGTATACGTCAGATACGGAGTAGAGCTTGTGGATGAGCCCGGTGGTGTAGCCAGAGATCCTGTGGTGGTACAGTCGCGTGCCGTTGGCCACGGTGTCGGTAGTGGTGAATTCTACCTGGGCGCATTTCGCAAAGCTGTAACGCACTTCGTAGCGGAGAAGCTCGCCAGGTGCAAAGGCCTCTTTGGGTAGGATGGAGGTGCTATCCTTCCGAGGGTTTTGCGAGAGTCGGGAGAGGATTCCCCCGGGTAAGGGCTGCTTGCCTACGGGGAAGTTGGGCTGGGCGAATGCTTGGTGCGGGCTATAGGCCAGCAGGGCCATGGCCAACCAGAGTGTCGAGTACAGAGGGCTTCGGTTGGCTAGCTTGGAATTCCTTGAGGTAGAGCGGTTCAAGGTAGGCAGGGTCGGGAAACGAGATGCGTCCATAGTCGGTTCTGGCTAGTTGTAACACCTCAAGAGCCGAGGCTTCAGTGTAGGGGCTCTTTACCCACCCTTGCTGCGCAAAGTAACTTTCGGCCTTGGCAGCTCCAGAGCCTCCGTAGTATACATTAGCCCCAGCAGGAATGCTTGGTATCCACTCAGGAAGAATCAAGGGGAATGGTTCGCCAAGCGGGGCAATGTCCGTATTGTACAGCTGCGCGTAGCATTCTAGCCTACGGGCATCGATAAGCGGGAGGTAGAACTCGTTTTTGGGGGTATGGGTTGCAGCAGATGATGATGGGGGGGCTGAGGGCTCGCGCTCGCCACGGTGAACGGCCTCCACCATTCCCGTACCCTTTCGTATCCCGAGCGCAATTACTCTCAGCGAGGGGATGGGCAGAATGGGTATTCCTGCGCCCAACGACAGCCCTTTTGCCGCCGATAGCCCTATTCGCAGTCCTGTATACGAACCAGGGCCAATGCTAACGGCTATAGCCCCTAAATCGGCAACTTTTAGCGACAGCCCCTCTAGCACCTCCTGAACCAGTAGGGTAAGTGCAGCGGCATGGTTATTCTGCCCGCTGTCGGTAGCAAGCAGCCACTGCCCGCTGGGTAGGCAGGCGGCAACGCTGCACGTAGCACCGCTGCTCTCTAGGGCGAGAAGGGCGGTTGCCTCAGTATCGAATCGGCCTGTTTGGGTGGCTATGGGCATTGGTCTTCGGGTAATCCTGCTGCTGGAGGTGTTAGGGAGTGCCACTGGGAGGCCCTTGTGGGGTTTTGCGATGCTGCTAGGGCTCGCTGCAAGCCAGGGCAGGTAAGGGGGAGAATCCCTAGTGTTTCACGGCCCCTATGGCATTATTCGTAGAGGGGGGGGCTAGAGTGCCGCTTGGGTTGGCCTACGAATTCTTCCGGCTGGCTTTAATCAGCGATCCTTGCTTAAGCTCTCTGGCCACGGCGCTGTAGGGAGATACAATCACCCGGACAGAGTCGTCTAGCTTGGAGCGGATCTCTATGAATTCGCTATTCTGTATGCCGGTTTTCACTACCTGCATGCGGGCGGTGTCGCCATCGGCTAGGAATATCACCTCTAGGGGTTTCTGGGCGGTTTGGCTTTCGGCCACGGCGGTATTCACCCCAAGGCTGTCATTACGGCTACCCACGGCCTCTATTGGCAGGCTAAGCACATCGTAGACCTTTGCGGTCATGATGTCAACCGACACGGACATGCCGGGCTTGAAGGGTATCGGATTCCCCTGGTCTACCAACCACTGGTAGGTATTCTTCAGCAGGAAGATACGCACTTCAAAATTGGTAATCTGGTCGGCACTGGTGGTGGTTTTGGCGGAGTTGGCCACTTGCGTTACCACGCCTCTGAAGGTGGAGTCTGGATGGGCATCCACGCTTACGATGGCGGTGTCGCCAAGGTGCACATTCACTATGTCGCTCTCGCTCACATTTACCCGGGCCTCCATGCGGTTGAGGTCGGCCAGTCGGAGTATTTCGGTCCCGGCCATTTGGGCAGTACCCACCACCCGTTCGCCCAGTTCTACCGAGAGGAGCGAGATGGTGCCATCGCTAGGGGCGTATATGGTGGTTTTCCGGAGATTCTCGGTGGCCTCCTTAAGCGAAGCCCGTGAACTCTCCACGGCAAAACGGGCTGCTTTCTCCTCGTTTACAGCCACTTCATATTCGGCGGTAGCTTTCTCAAAATCGGCATCAGACACCGCTTTTTGCTCGTAGAGCTTCTTGGTGCGGTCATAGGAGAGCTTTACCTGGGTAAGCCTGTCGGCCGATTGCTTAGCGCGGGCAATCGTTTGGCTCAGGGAGGCCTCGTACTGCTCCCGCATACTTTGGTACACATCGGGCTTAATACGGCACAGCAGGTCGCCCTTTTTCACCGATTGCCCTTCTACCACAGGGAGCTCTATAATTTCGCCCGACACCTCTGGGCTGATTTTCACCTCAAACACCGGCTGGATACGCCCGTTCGCGGTGGTGAGTTGGGTTATATTTTGCCGCGAGGGGTAGGTGTACTGAACCTGTAGGGCATCGTCGGCACCCAGAGTTCCCGTCTTGAGGAGGGCGAGTACAACGATAATCACAAGGGCGACGGCGACTATTAGAAGTACGCGAATCCGTTTTTTACGCTTGGGCTGCATAGTGTATGGCTGAATTTATCGATATGTCCCGTTAAGTTCTATTCGTGGGTGAACAGCGTTTGGCCAGGAGTGTTGGGGATGGCAACTATCTATGCCTCGGCAGGCCTTTACGTTTTCCCAAGGGCGGTATTGCTATTCGGGCGTCTTGCCCTTCGTGGGGCGGAGGGGATGCTCTCTGGCTGTGGGTACGCAGGAAGTAATGCCGTGCGCAACGCCCCCTAAAGCACAATTTCCTTCCCCTGGTAGAAATCGAGAATCTTGACTTTGTAGAGGTAGTTGAAGGTTGCCTGCAGCAGGGTCACCTGGGCTTTAGAGCTGTTGGTTTTGGCCAGATTGTAATCGTAGGCGCTTATTGCCCCCACGGCAATCTTCTCCTTGGCCCAGCGGAAAGCCTCGCCTTGGGCACGGACGTTATTCCGGGCTGCTAGTAGCTGCCGCCAGCTGGATACGGCATCTAGGTAGGCGGTTTGGATGTTCTTGAGCAGGGCTTTCTCCTCTTTTCGCAGGTTTACCAGGCTCTCTTGGTGGGCAATTTTGGCCCGTACCACACCCTCGTAGGTGCTGAATCCATTGAATATCGGGATGGTTAGCGATAGCTGTAGATTCCAGCCGTCATTGTCTTTGAGCTGGGTGAGCAGGGGGTTGCTCTTCGGGTTGTGCATTTGGTCCATGTAGAATTGCGCAGTGCTTCCGTAGCTGGCGCTCAGCGAGAGTTCTGGCCAGTAGCCACTGCGGGCAATTTGGATCTGCTTCTCCTGTTGCGTTACTAAAGCCTTGCTGTACTGGAGGCTGGGGTAGCTCTGCATGGCCACCTCGTATATAGGGATAGCCCCGCCGGTGGGCACATGCGGAAGGCTGGCGCTGTCTATGGCAGGGCGGCTTATGCGTAGCGGAGTGTCGCTTACGTAGTTCATGGTTTGCTCTAGCGTAAGCTGGGCGGTGCTGAGGGCGTTCTCGGCATTTACCAGTGCCTGCTCGTCAGAGGCTAGCTGGGCCTGCAGGTCGTAGAGTGCCCCTTGGGGTATGGCGCCCGCTTCTACGCGCCATTTGCCGAGTTCTACCTGCTCCTTGCTGCTGGCCACCTGCTCCTCTTGGGTGCGCACTAGCTCGGCTTGGTACACTACGTTGAAGTAGGCTTCCGTTACGGCGAGCCCGATATTGGCAAGGGTGTTGGCGCGGCTGGCCTCTTGCCCTTGGAGTACTAGCCGATGGTACTGGATGTTGCGGAGCTTGGCCAGGCCGTCAAATAGGGTCATGTTTGCCCCTACCGAGAGGCTGGTGGTTCGTAGGTTCTTGGATACCATCCCAGTGCCAGCGACATTTACGGGATCGGAAAAGGTGAAGGTCTGGGAGGCAGAGGCATTTATGCTCGGCGCCATGGCCCACTCGGCCTGCCGTTCTTGGCTTGCGGCGTTCTTGGCTTTGAGGTCTTCGGCCTGGATCTCTAGGCTATGCTCGCCAGCGTATTCTATGCATCGGTTCAGGCTCCATAGGCTGTCTTGCCCAAGGACTATGCCCTTCGCCCCAAGCAAGGCTACCGCTACGCACATGGATATTGCTGCAAGTCTGTTCACGCCACACATACGCTATACTCTAGAATTATTCGGCTGGCCAGGATCGCCTATAGCGAAAACTGCCACCGCAAAGGTAGTGAAATCCCGCAACAGTGTACCAAACTTCGCTTGGTATTTTTTGAAAAGCCACTACTATATGCCACAAAGTACCGCAAGCTCGGAGTTGTGGTGTTCCTCTTAGCAGGGCAGATTTCCGTCTCTTTTCCGTGCGAACGGGGTGTTGTGTTCCAATAGATTGGGCTTCGCAGCGAAAATTTAACATTTTAGAAAGTATGACCACTTTTGCAGGAGGCTCCCTATATTTTTT
>JABCOB020000126.1 GCA_013333835.2 Bacteroidia bacterium | reverse complement strand
TCGGGTGCAAGACTACAACACCTACGTGCGCCGTTTCCCTCAGAATATCTTTGCGGGGATGTTCGGCTTCGACCGTAAGGCCCCCTTCAAGGCAGACGAGGATGCCAACAAGCGTGTGGATGTGGATTTCGGCAATGGGCAATAAATTTTGGCGATAGCCCCGTATAAAGAAGTAGCCAGGTGGATTTCCACCTGGCTACTTCTTTATACGGGGCTGAGACCTCTGCAAAACTTATCTGGACGCATACCTCCGCAAGATGCACATAAACGGAGCGGCACGCTGCTTCGCTACGGTCTTCGATAGTGGTAAGCGATTGATTAAAATGCGTTTAATCACATGGGGTAGCTGAACACCTCTACAGTGGGAGTACAGGCAAGTTCTTTGCAGGGTTTAAGGGGTTATGACTGTTGCTACGCTTTACCGAGCTGTTTCTTGAGCGCTTCTATTTTGGCCTCTGCGTCGGCAAGCTTTTTCCGTTCAGCTTCCACCACAGAGGAGGGGGCATTGCTCATGAATCGCGCATTGCTGAGCTTCTTGAGGGTGAGGTTGCGGAATCCTTCAGCATACTCTAGCTCTTTCAGCACTTTGGCTTTGGCTTCGTCTGCCGCCATAAGCCCTTCGAGGGGTATGAAAAACTCACAGCCTCCCGTGATGAAGGGTGCTGCTTGCGCTGGGGCTTCTTGGCAGGGTGTGGCATTGCCCACGTTGGACATCCGCTGCACCAGGGTGAGGCTGGCTGGCGAAAGGGGCAGTTCACCCCGATAGAGAAGATTGAGCGGCTCTTTGGGCGAAAGGCCCTTGCTCTGGCGGAGGCTACGGATATTGCCCACTACGTTTTTAAGCGCTTCAAATTCTGCGAGCAGTGCTGGGTCGGCTAGCCCTGCTTTTGGCATATCGCTTACCATTAGGCTCTTAGATTCCCTTCCATTGCCAAGGTGATGCCACAGCTCCTCGGTGATGAAGGGCATAAAGGGGTGTAGCACAGCCAACTGCTTATCGAACAGTTCTTGGATTTGGGAGAGCGTTGCTTGGTCGATACGCTTGCCATCGGTAGGTTTCACCATCTCCAGCAGCCAACCAGAGAAATCGTCCCAGAATAAGCGGTAGGCCTCCAGCAGCGCCTCGGAGATACGGTACTCCTCAAAGTGCCGATCTATAGCCACTAAAGCCTCGTTGAGCCGTGCGGTGAAGAGCGCAACCGCATATCCAGTGGGCTCAGATTGCTCGAGCTTGGGGTCTGCCGTCCAACCCTGTACTAGGCGAAAGGCATTCCATACTTTATTGCAGAAGTTCCGCCCTTGCTCTGTGAGCGATTCCTCGAACAGGAGGTCATTGCCCGCGTTAGAGCACAACAGCATGCCCATACGTACACCGTCGGCGCCGTACTTATCCATAAGGGCTATGGGATCGGGACTGTTGCCGAGGGATTTGCTCATTTTACGCCGTTGCTGGTCGCGCACTATCCCCGTAAGGTAGACGTGGTTGAACGGGCGCTCATGGCGGTACTCGTAGCCCGCAATGATCATACGAGCTACCCAGAAGAAGAGGATCTCGGGGGCGGTAACCAGATCGTTCGTAGGGTAGTAGTACTCAATTTCGGGATTGTGGGGATGCCGAATACCGTCGAATAGCTCTATGGGCCAGAGCCATGAGCTGAACCAGGTGTCGAGCACATCCTCATCTTGCCGTAGGTCTGCTGCGGTGAGGTTGGGATTCCCTGTTAGCTCTTTGGCTTTTTCCAGCGCGAGTTCTTCATTTTCGGCCACTACCACCTTTCCCTCCTGGGTGTACCATGCGGGTATACGATGCCCCCACCAGAGCTGGCGGCTAAGGCACCAGTCTCGCACATTCTCCATCCAGTGGCGGTAGGTATTGACAAATTTCTGGGGGATGAGCTTTATCTCTTCGTCGAGTACGGCCTTGAGGGCTGGGGCTGCGAGCTGCTCCATTTTCAGAAACCACTGCATGGAGAGCTTGGGTTCTATTACCGAGTTGGTTCGCTCGCTGTAGCCGAGGCTGTGCACTATGGATTCTTCCTTCTCCACGAGTCCTTGCGCATAGAGATCTTTCACCGCAAGGGTGCGGGCTTCGAAGCGATCTTTGCCTACGTATACCTGCCCGGCGGGGGCTATGGTGCCGTCTGGGTTGAAGACATCGATGGATTCGAGGCCGTACTTCTGCCCAATCACATAGTCGTCTACGGCATGGGCAGGGGTGATTTTGAGTACTCCAGTGCCGAGCGACATGTCTACCGCTTCGTCTGTGATTATGGGGACTTCCCGGTTCACAAGCGGGACTATCACGTGCTTACCGTGGAGATGGGTGTAACGGGGGTCGTGCGGATTCACGCACACGGCCACATCGCCCATTATGGTTTCAGGGCGGGTAGTGGCAATGAGTAGATGGCCATCGCCCGAGGCAAATCGGTAGCGAATGTAGTAGAACTTGCCAGGTTCTTCCCTGTGGACGACCTCCTCATCGCTAACGGCAGTGCGTGCCTGGCAGTCCCAGTTCACCATGCGCACCCCCTTGTAGATGAATCCCTTATTGTAGAGGTCTACGAAAACTTTGATTACGCTCTCGCTGCACACCTCATCCATGGTGAAGGCCGTGCGTTGCCAGTCGCACGATGCTCCCAAACGGCGGAGTTGCTTGAGGATAATGCCCCCGTGCTTCTCCTTCCACTCCCACGCGTGCTGCAGGAATTGCTCTCGGGTAAGCGAATGCTTATCGATGCCCTCCTCCTTGAGCTTGGCCACCACTTTCGCCTCTGTGGCTATGGAGGCGTGGTCAGTACCGGGTACCCAGCAGGCGTTGAAACCCCGCATGCGAGCACGGCGAATCAGCACGTCCTGAATGGTATTGTTGAGCATGTGCCCCATGTGGAGGATGCCCGTTACATTGGGTGGGGGGATTACTATAGTATAGGGGATACGGCTATCTGGTTCACTGTGGAAGAGGTTATGCTTCAGCCAGTAATCATACCAGTAGGCCTCTATCGCCTGAGGTTCATACTTCGTGGGAAGGTCGCGCATGATGCTGAGTAGTTATGTCGTAAAATGCTAGCGCAAAGGTAACTAAAAAAGCGGCTCGAAGGTCATTCGAACCGCTCTATTCCTGACCTAAATCTAAGCCAGCAGGTTTGATTCCTCCCTAGTGGGTAGCTCAATTGGTGTGGGACTACCGCTTTACTGCCCGGAGAGTGGTAGAACCCTCGGCAGACTGGAGTACCAGGAGGTAGAATCCAGTGGGGAGGCTCTCGGTGGCAATCTGGAGTCGCTGGCCGCCGCTATGCGTGCCGCTGGCCACCACCATGCCCTGTAGATTCAGGAGTTGATACCCAAGCACATCGGCAGCATTCTCCACGGTGAGCAGGTCGCCAAAGGGATTGGGCACAACCTGGGCGGCGGAGAGTAGGGTGGTCGTAGGATTCGGGTCTGGCTGCGGTTTGGGCTTGGACGTGGGGATTCTGTCGAAGCAGTAGAAGATCTCGGCCTCTTGCCCCTTGAGGGTGTAGGTTGCCTTGTTGCCTGTGAGCGGGACGAGTTCCCCAGAGATGACGATGGCTCGTGACCTATAGCCCTCGCTAGGCTTAAGTGTCAGCTCTATAGTTGTACCCTCATCGAGGCTGCTGCGGTCATCTTCTATGGGGAAACCCTCTGCGGTAACCTCTATGCGACCACCAGGTACAGAATCCTCATACCAGATTTTTACGTGCTGCTTGCTCTCAGCAAAGGTGGCGGTAATCTGCATGTCGCTCTTTACGGCATACCACCCATCGACGAGCAGCTCTGAGGTTTTCCCTTCGGCTGTGCAGGTCAGCCATTTGAGTTCGTGGTCAGGCACAGGGGGCGTAGGGCGTACTCGTATAATAGTACCCTCTGGGAGCTTATCGCCCGATGCGACAACCGTCCCATCAGCTTTTTCTACAGCGAGGTCGCCCCCTTCCCCTTTTACCTGGTGGGTAATGGTGAATTCCTTAAGCTCTTCGGTCTTCTTCCAGACGGCGTAGAGGGTTACGGTTACGCCGTGCTTACAGCGTATCCTTGGTATGGATTGCTGGTCAGTATAGGTTACTTCGGTAGCTCCAGTAGCGGTAGCCCAACCGATGAAGGTGTAGCCTGCCCGAGTAAAGGTGCATTTAGGAAGATTCGTTGTACCTCTACCACCCGGGTATTCTGCGCGGTCCATATTGCCCAAACCACCGTTTGGATTGAATTCTAGCTGGTTGAGATTCTTCGATACATCGCCTTTTGTCCGTACATTATCGTTAGGCATGGTAAATGAGTAGTAGCTGTTTTCCAGAAGAGGCAGTGGATAGCCTACTTCGCCAGGAACTTCCTCGTCATTTTTATACCACTTGAAATTCTCTACATGGTATCCCTCTCTGATAGGGATCTTGACTTGTCTTCCAGCGACTTGCACCATTGTGGTATAGGGAAGGGTCTCTGTTTCATCTATCACGAAGTAAACATCTCTGTAGGTCCACCCATGCCAAAGGCCATTGTTAGCCGATTTATCGTACGCATCCAGCAGGGGCTTAGAGTCATTTAGAGGAATGTAGCGGGGTGTAGGGCATCCCTCGAAGGCATTTGGGGATACGCTAGGAGGCATTGAGAGCCCGAGGATCGAGAGGCTACCATCGTTAGTAAAGGCACTGTCAGGAATATTTTCCACGGCAGGTATCAGCACCTGTCTGAGAAGGGGGCAGTTGCTTAGGCATCCTTCACCTAACGTTTGAACCTTAAGGGCATATAAGTCACTCAAGTTGGGGCAATTGCTAAAAGCGCGTTTACCAATGCTCGTAACCATCTCCACCAATACATGTTTTAGCTGTAGAAGTCCAGAAAAGCACTCTGCGGGGATGGGAGTGGAGGAGTCCTCTATCGTTAACCAATAGAGCGATAGGAATTCATCCTTTTTGGATTTCAGCCAGGCGAAATCAGATTCTGAGAGTTGTCCTTCTTCGAAGACAAGAGAGTTTATTAGATTGAGCTGTATGTCCTTGAGCCCCTCCTCTACTGTAGAAACCGTGATTCTTGTATCTGACTGGTGCTCTAGTCGATACCTAATTTTCAGCTGTGGGCTACCCTGCGCGCCCGCGCTATTCGTGCCCATGATGGCGGCAAGCCCAACGGCGATGGGCAGGAGGATGCGTTTAGCTATATTCCTTTTCATTTCCCTTTTTAGATTAGTAAACGGCGGCAAAGGTATACAAAAAAGCCGGCTCGAAGGTCATTCTGAGCCAGCTTGTGCGAGAGATTATTGACTGGTGGCGCAGGGCAGTACGTCTATTCCCCATTTGCCGGTTTTAACTCTTGGCTGTGCCAACGGAGCAGTCCCTATTTCCCGAGTACTTCGCCCAGGTACTCTGCCGTATAGCCTATACCATTGGATACCAGTTTCTCGGGAGTTCCCTGGGCTATGATCATTCCGCCCTTTTCACCACTCTCAGGCCCGAGGTCTACTATGTAATCGGCGGTCTTTACCACATCGAGGTTATGCTCTATCACCACCACGGTATTGCCTTTATCCACCAGGGCATGGAGTACCTGTAGAAGGAGGCGGATGTCCTCAAAGTGGAGGCCCGTAGTGGGTTCGTCGAGGATGTAGATGGTTTTGCCCGAGGCCCGCTTGCAGAGCTCGGTGGCCAATTTTACCCGTTGGCTCTCGCCGCCAGAGAGGGTGGTGCATGGCTGTCCGAGTTTGATGTAACCCATACCCACAGACTGGATAGCCTCGAGCTTTCGGTGGATTTTAGGGTGGTGCTCGAAGAACTCGGCGGCCATATTCACCGTCATCTCCAGCACATCGTTGATGTTTTTCCCCTTGTAGCGCACAGCCAGCGTCTCGCGGTTGTATCGCTGCCCGCGGCACTGGCTGCATACCACATGCACGTCGGGGAGGAAGTTCATCTCTATCACCTCTACGCCAGCGCCCTTGCAGTGCTCGCAGCGTCCACCCTTCACGTTGAACGAGAAGCGCCCGGGCTTGTAGCCCCGAATTTTGGATTCTGGGGTCTCCGCGAAGAGGCTGCGGATGTCTGTAAACAGGTTGGTGTAGGTAGCAGGGTTAGAGCGGGGTGTGCGCCCTAGAGGACTCTGGTCAACCTCTATCACCTTGTCGATATTCTCCAGTCCCTCTATCGATTGGTAGGGCAGGGGCTCGGCAAATGAACGGTAGAGGTGCTTGCTGAGCAGAGGTTGCAGAGTCCCGTTGATGAGTGAGGATTTCCCACTCCCCGATACGCCTGTGATACAGATGAACGTACCCAACGGGAGAGTTAGGGTGACGTTCTTCAGGTTGTTGCCAGTAGCCCCTTTTAGCACCAGCTTGCATCCATTCCCCTTCCGCCGAGTGTGGGGAATCGCTATTGCCTGCTCGCCATTCAGGTATTGGGCCGTGAGCGAATGGCTTTTGAGTATTTGGGCTATAGAACCTTGCGCCACTATATTACCGCCATTCCTCCCAGCACCGGGGCCAAGGTCTACAAGGTGGTCGGCAGCGCGCATCATCTCCTCGTCATGCTCTACCACCACCACCGTATTGCCGATATCCCGAAGTTTCTTGAGCGATTCTATCAATTTCACATTATCGCGAGGGTGCAGGCCAATGCTAGGCTCATCGAGGATGTAGAGAACGTTTACAAGTTTGGTGCCGATTTGGGTGGCCAGCCTGATACGTTGGCTCTCGCCCCCCGAGAGGCTGTCGGCAGCCCGGCTAAGCGACAGGTACTCCAGCCCAACCTCGAGGAGAAACTGGGTGCGTACCACTATCTCCTTGCAGACCTCGGCGGCTACAGCCAATGACGAGCCAGAGAGCTGCCCAGTTATCCCCACCGCCCACTCGTAGAATCGGTCGAGCGGTAGTGCCGACGCCTCGCCTATATTGAGCCCCGCCACTTTGAATGCTAGGGCCTCGGGTTTCAGCCGTGTACCGTGGCAATGCGGACACTCTATGCTCTGGATATTATCGAAGCTCTCCTCCTCTACAGGATATCCATATAGGTACATCCAGTAGAGCATCGGGAGCAAGCCCATAAATGCCCCTTTGGACTGCTTGAATGTGAACGGAGTGGTATCCTCATTGACGCCGGGCTCACCCCACAGCAGGAGCTGGAGTTTCTCAGGGTCGATATCCTTGATTTTCGCCTCATTCTTCACCCCAATCTTTCGCATGTAGGCCTCCAGGATCGACAGCACCTCCTTTGCATCCCCTTTGTCAGAGAGCGGGAGCTTTAACCCGCCCTTCAGCAGCGAGGCATTCCTATTCACCAGCACGCTCTCTGGGGCAAAAACATCCTGATAGCCCAATCCGTAGCAAAAGGGGCAGTAGCCGTAGGGAGAATTGAAGGAGAACGTGTGGGTTTCTGGAGAATCTAGCGCAAACCCAGACTCTGGGCACATGAGCTTACGGCTGAAGTAGGCTGTATCGCCCTTTTCGCTGAGCACCACTACCAGTAGAGCCCCATCGCCAAGGTTCATTGCCTGCTTGATGGATTCGCCGAGCCGATCACGCTCTTCCATTGCCACCTGTAGCCGGTCCACTACCAATTCTATGGTGTGCGTGTTGTAGCGATTCAGCTTCATCCCAGGGGTAATCTCGCGCATTGCACCGTCAATTCGCATTAGGACGAACCCCTTACGAGCCCAGCTCTTGAAGAGGGCATCGTATTCCCCTTTACGCCCCCGTACAAGCGGTGCGCAGAGCGCTATTGTTTGCCCGCTGAATCGCTGCAATATCAGCTGTGCGATCTCGTCATCGGAGTGCTGCTGTAGCGGTTTACCCGTAGCTGGGGAGTAGGCGATGCCCACCTTTGCGTAGAGTAGCCGGAGGAAATCGTAAATCTCCGTGATTGTCCCCACGGTAGAGCGGCGGTTTCGCCCTGTGGTTCGCTGCTCTATGGCGATTACGGGCGCTAGCCCTCCCACATAATCTACATCGGGCTTTTCCAGCGTCCCGATGAACTGCCGTGCGTAGCCGCTGAGCGTCTCCATGTAGCGACGCTGCCCCTCGGCGTAGATTACATCGAAAGCAAGGCTCGACTTCCCGCTCCCGCTCAGCCCGGTTACCACCGTAAGCGCGTGGCGGGGTATTGCCAGCGAGATGTTTTTGAGATTGTGAACCCTAGCCCCTTCTACCACCACATGGCTATCGGTTAGAGGCAGATCGGCCTGTAGAACCTTTGGCATCGGTATAGTGCCAAGGATACTGTTCACATCGAACTCTTCAGCCATCCTATCCAATTTGTATGCTTGTGAAAAGGGTATAAGGTGTGTAGGCTAGGGAGAAGAGGACCCGTGCGCAAGGAAACTCTGGTGTCCTTGCTACAGTTTCACTTCTTGCCAGCTGTGTAGACTGCATTTCTCTCCTGGAGTGTGAGGATCTTTACCCGATAGGTACGCCCGCTGTCTATATGCAGGCTGGAACTCCGAAGCCAAGGATTCAGCCATTTCACCATCTTGAAGTTTGTTCCTTGGCATTGCGCCCAGCTCGAGAGGTCGTTTATCGTAGAATCTACCACAATCTCCCGGCTTGGCAACGGCTGGTATTTGTCCCTCTCGTGGAGGTAGAAGCCGTACCGCTCTGGGTGCTCCATTATCAGCTTAAGGGCTATGATGCGGAAAACGTACCGCCCGGTCTCTACATTCAGGTAGAGGTCATAGTAGCTTTGCTGCGCCTGCTGGGCCATCTGCCGCCCGGCGCCACCATGCCCTATATTGTAGGCAGCCGCCGCCATAGTCCAGCTACCGTGCGCCATGCGGCTTTTCTTTAGGTAATTGCATACCGCCAGGGTCGATTTCTCCAAGTGGTAGCGTTCATCCACATCGGCATTCACCACCAGGCCGTAATCCCGAGCCGTCCCCTCAAGGATTTGCCATGTTCCCACGGCCTTTGCCGGCGATGTGGCCCGAGGGTTTAAGGAACTCTCAGCCGCAGCCAGGTATTTGAAATCATCAGGAATCCCCTGCGCGCGTAGCAGAGGTTCTATTACCGGGAATATGCGGGCCGAACGCTTTAGCATCAGCAGGATATGGCTATGCCAGTTGGCCGCTACGCACAGTTCCCAGTCGAGGCTTTCGCGAACATCTACCAGCTCCAGCGGTACACGCTCCCCGGCAAACCACACAGTATCTGGGCAATAGGGTTGCTCACAACGCTCAGGTAGCGGGCGGTTACCCACCTGCGCCATAGAGGGATTTACGTTATGCTGCACCAGTAGCACGCCCACACCACCCGCCATCGCGAGCAGGAGTATTATGCGAAGAACCACCCCCCAAGGGGAGGACGACGATGATTCTGCAAGCGTGTGCATGCCTAGCCCTCTTCCTCGAGATGCCCCGCAGAGCCGTTGATAGAATTCATACTCTGCCCCTCCTCGCTGGGATTTTCACGTTCTCGCATCTGGATTCTAAGCCCCGGGAGCATTTCCTGGAACATCTGCCCATCGGTAAGCTGGTCCTCATTGCCTCTCACCCATTCCCACACCACCGTGCAGGCAGCAGGGTGCTGGTGGGCATAATCGTCGAGCAGCGAGAGCAGGCGGAGTAGCTGCCGTACCGACCGTGAGTTGAAATGCTCTATCTCTAGGGTGAGTGCAACCTTGGGGGGCGTGCACTGCAGGAAGGTGTCTAACCAGTGGAGTATGGGGCGGTAGAAGGTCTCTGCATCCTCCATGTATGACCGACCCCGCAGGTAGAACTCCCCCTCCTCCCGTAAGAGCACGTAGGGAGTCGATTGCGTCGCCTTCAGTTCGGTAGTTTGCATGGGCTTCAATATGTTATTTCATCCGTTTGCCTAATAGCCTACAGGCTCCTATCATCCGTTCACTCAGTAGCTTGAGGTGCAAAATGAGGGGCTATGCCCGCGGGCAGCACTACCCCTTGGGCAGCAGTACAAAATTCTCGCCAAGGTAGACCCTCCGAACCTCGGGGTCGTCGGCAAGTTCTTGGGCACTTCCTGCCTTCAGGATACTGCCATCAAAGAGCAAGTATGCCCGATCTGTGATGCTTAGCGTCTCATGCACATTGTGATCTGTTATCAGGATCCCGATATTGCGATCCTTAAGATGCGCCACAATTCGCTGGATATCCTCTACCGCAATAGGGTCCACCCCCGCAAAGGGTTCGTCGAGCAGGATGAACTTGGGATTGAGAGCCAGTGCCCGTGCGATTTCTGTGCGGCGGCGCTCTCCACCCGAGAGCTGTATACCCAGACTTTTGCGGATGTGCTGTAGCCCGAACTCTTCCAAGAGACTCTCGGTCTTCTCGCGTTGGTATTGCTTGGGAAATTTCGTCATCTCCAGCACGGCCCTGATGTTGTCTTCCACGCTCAGCTTTCGGAATACGCTAGCCTCCTGTGCCAGGTAGCCAACCCCGCGCTGCGCACGCCGATAGACGGGCTCTCGGGTGATATCTGTCCCCTCTAGGTATATCCGCCCGCTGTTTGGGACTATAAGCCCCACGATCATGTAGAATGTCGTGGTTTTCCCTGCCCCATTAGGCCCGAGTAGCCCTACGATTTCGCCCTGCCGAACCTCTACGCTCACGCCATTTACCACCGTCCGGCTCTTGTAGCGTTTTTCCAGAGCCTCGGTGTAGAGCCGGAGGGGCGTAGCGGTAGGCGTATGCTCTATCTCGTTCTTCATCGTACCGTTTTACTGCGGGCAAAGGTACGAAAATTTCTGGCGAGACCACCCGTCGAGGACTCTGCTGATGATTCTGCGACCTCTGCAGATACCAATGCCCTACCCTCGGGGTCTTCTGCCCGTCACCAACTGGAGATTAAGCCACCATCCTCCTACCATCCCCCCTACCTTCGCCCTACCATCGCCCTACCTGCGCCGCTGCACCCTCGGATTTCAT
>JABCOB020000125.1 GCA_013333835.2 Bacteroidia bacterium | reverse complement strand
GGGCATCCACCCGTACTATCGGTTTTATGAACTCGTCGGTTACCCCCTCGTCGTAGGATTTTTGCACTGCGGCCAGGATGTCGGTAGTCGGCGTGCCAACCCCAGAGAGCAGCATGTCGTAGGCCAGTTTTATCCGTTCCCAGCGCTTGTCTCTATCCATGGCGTAGTAGCGCCCTATTACGCTTGCTATCTGCGCTTTCCCTCCCGATATGTGGTCTTGTAGCGCCTGTAGGAATCCCAGCCCGCTGTGGGGATCGGTATCGCGCCCATCGGTGAACGCATGCACCCAGGCAGCAGGCACGCCCGCCTCGGTGGCCAGGTCGCAGAGCTTGTAGAGGTGCTTATCTAGCGAGTGGACACCGCCGTCGGACACTAGCCCGAGGAAATGGACGGCCTTACCGTGCGATTTGGCGTATTGGAAAGCGCCCTGGATTGCCGGATTCTTGGCTATCGCATTGGTGGCTACCTCACGGTTGATACGCGCAAGATCTTGGTAGACAATGCGCCCCGCACCAATGTTTAGATGCCCTACCTCGCTATTGCCCATCTGCCCTTCGGGGAGCCCCACCACCTCGCCGCAAGTGGTGAGGGTGGCATAGGGGTATTTGGCCCGCAGCGCATCAATATTGGGGGTGGGCGTGTTGGCTATGGCATCAGACTTGCTACCGTCGCCATTGCCCCAACCGTCCAGAATCATCAGGAAAGCCTTGTGAAAGTTGCCCATTGTCGTACAAATTAGATTAAAGAAAAACGAGAGAGAACACCCATTTGTTGCGTTGCCCAGAAAGTTATTTTGCGAAAAGAAAACGCATTGTCAGGCTTGTATTTTCAGGAAAAAGAGTTACCTTCGCGGCGAGATTTTTTCTACATAAGTCTAACTAATTAAAGGAAGATTCGGGCAATGAGCGAGGAATTGAAGGACAAAGAGGTGGTAGAGAGTGGCGATCCCAGCATGGATTGGGATTCCCTCGAGAACTACAGCAGCTACACGCCAGCGCAGCGTGAAGACTTCTCGGAACGCTATAACCGTACGCTCTCCAGCATCGGCGATAACGAGGTGGTAGAGGGCACGGTGGTGTCGATTTCCAAGCGCGAGGTCGTAGTCAATGTCGGCTACAAGAGCGAGGGCGTGGTAAGCGTGAACGAGTTCCGCTATAACCCGAATCTTCAGGTTGGCGATAAGGTAGAGGTTTATGTTGACGGCTTGGAGAACAAGCGTGGCCAGCTAGAGCTCTCGCACCGCAAGGCTCGTATCCTGAAGGCGTGGGATAGGGTGAACCAGGCCTTTGAGAACGATGAGATCATCACAGGCTTCATCAAGTGCCGCACCCGTGGCGGGATGATTGTGGACGTGTTCGGCATAGAGGCCTTCCTCCCCGGCTCACAGATCGACGTGCGCCCAATCCGCGATTACGATGTATTCGTGGAGAAGACCATGGAGTTCAAGGTGGTGAAAATCAACCAAGAGTACAAGAACGTTGTGGTCTCGCACAAGGCCCTCATCGAGGCAGAACTAGAGGCGCAACGGCGCGAGATCATCGCGAAACTGGAGAAGGGGCAGATTCTCGAGGGCACAGTGAAGAATATCACCAGCTACGGCGTCTTCGTGGATCTTGGCGGGGTCGATGGCCTCGTGCACATTACAGACCTCTCCTGGGGGCGCGTTAACCACCCAAGCGAGGTGGTGAGCCTCGACCAGAAGATCAACGTGGTTATCCTAGACTTCGACGATGCCAAGAAGCGTATTGCGCTCGGTATCAAGCAGCTCACACCCCATCCTTGGCAGTCGCTAGACCCGAACCTCAAGGTTGGCGACACCGTGAAGGGCAAGGTAGTTGTCCTGGCAGACTACGGGGCCTTTGTGGAGGTCTTTCCTGGGGTCGAAGGGCTTATCCACGTGTCTGAAATGTCTTGGAATCAGCATCTTCGCAGCGCGCAGGAATTCCTTAAGGTGGGCGACGAGGTAGAGGCGCAGATCTTGACCTTAGATCGCGAAGCCCGGAAAATGTCGCTCGGCATGAAGCAGCTCAAGAAAGACCCGTGGGAAGACATTGAGGTTCGTTACCCTGTAGGCTCTAAGCACAAGGCTAAAGTGCGCAACTTCACTGGGTTTGGGATTTTCGTAGAGCTAGAGGAAGGTATCGATGGACTCATCCACATCTCAGACCTCAGCTGGACGAAGAAGATCAAGCACCCCGCCGAGTTCTGCAAGGTGGGCGATGAAATTGATGTAGTGGTGCTCTCTGTGGAGAAAGAGCCACGCCGGTTGAGCCTTGGCCACAAGCAGCTAGAGGAGAACCCGTGGGATACTTTTGAGACCATCTTCACCCCCGATTCTGTGCATGAGGGTACCGTGGTTGAGCTTTATGAGAAGGGGGCTGTCATTGCGCTACCTTATGGCGTAGAGGCCTTTGCCACACCTCGGCATCTGGTAAAAGAGGATGGCACAACCGCCAAGCTCGACGAGAAGCTGCCCTTCAAGGTTATCGATTTCAACCGGAACAGCAAACGGATCATCGTTTCGCACAGCAGGGTCTTTGAGGATGTGAAGCGCGAGGCAGAACGCGCCGACCACGAGGAAAAGCGCAATGCGAACGAGGCCGCCAAGAGCACAATGCGCCGCATAAACGCTGCTCAGGAAAAGACCACGCTTGGCGATATCTCTGAGCTAGCCCAGCTGAAAGAGAACCTTGAGAAGGGCGAAAAGGACGCGGGCAAGAAGGACGAAGCGGCAAACTAGCCCTGTAGAGAAGTCTGCCACCCTTTCGTTAGAGAGGCCAGGCATACGCTAAACTGGTAAGAATTCCCCCTAGAGGCCAAGGTGCTTCTAGGGGGATTTTTTGTACCCTGTGCCCTCTTCCCAAAATGGGATCTCAGCCAATTCGTCCGCTCCGCGAGTTTTTCCGCGTTCCCATTCCATCTCTTGCCGATCCCAAATTTTTTAGAGGGTTGGCGATTTTTTTAACGTTTTTGGGTTGCCGATTTGAAATTATCCCAGCCGCTAGAATACCCGTCCGCACAGGCTTTGCGTTCGCCTAGGGCTTAATGGGAATGGCGAGGATGGAGATTTTTTTTGCGAAAGCACAACTTTTTTGCCGTTTGTTACGTACCAGTATATAGAACAATGGCATAATCGGTGAAAATGGCAAGCGACTTGTGCAACACTTAATCTAAGAAGATAATTTTATCCCGTTGGGCTGGGGTTACAATCCCAGGAGGGGATTATGGCAGAAGAGAGAGAGTTTTCCGTAGAGGCGAGGGCTGGCTACACATTGCTCCGCATGGAGAGTTGTCGGCTCGATGCATTGCTGTCGCCCCGTTTAAGATCAGAATTCGTGTTGCTGAACGGGCAGGGGGCTACCACGGTAGTGCTAGACATGGCGCGATGTACCCATTGCGATTCTGCTGGGCTTGGCGCGATACAGATGGGTGATCGGCTCTGCCGTAGCGCTGGTGGTAAGCTCGTGATTATGGGGCTGACGCCGAGCGTTGAGCGCGAGTTCACCGCGTCTAAGCTCAATGCGTCGCTAACGTGCATCTATTCTGAGCCCCAGCTGCAGAGTGTACTGTGAGTAGCCTGGAGTGCCGGCGCGAGCAGTATTTGGAGTAATCCTACAAGAAATAAAAGTTAGAAGTCATGAAAATCAATGAGATCGTAGCAGCGCAGCGTCGGCGTCTTGGGCTGAAGCAGTACCAGCTGGCCGAGCGCACGCAGATTGCACCCTCGCAGATTTCGATATTCGAGCGCGGGTCGAGCGGCATGGTGACCACGAATCTGGAGCGTGTCCTCGAGGCTCTAGGGCTGCACATCGTCTACGATAGGCAGGGTGTGCAGCAGCGGGTGGCACGGCGTAGCGCCCACCTTTTGCTGCAGCGGGGTATAGAGGAGCCACGCTCCATTACCCGCGAGGAGCTGGCACAGATAGTAGGGAACGACGACCTGCTGCTGATGCCCGTGGTGAGCGATGAGCTCTACCGCAAGTACACCCGCTCGGAGATTGTGGACGAGACCAATACCTGGAACTACTTCATCAAGCTCGTGCATGACTATATTCTCGAGGAGAAGGATGGCGTGTACGTGTACCATGAGCTGCCCGAGCAGCTGTAGCCACTCCGCATTCTTTCCGCAGAGAGGGGCATAGCTTACGGATTCACCCGTAAGCCACAGAAACGCTGTAGGGTAGGAGTAGAGAGAGGGCGAAAGGTACGGCCTTTTCGCGGGGTGTTGCCATGGGGCACATTGCTATGCTCACCTTGGTGTGTGCTGAAAATGCCCGTGTGCGCATCCCGTTTGCCGCGGAGTCGTCCCTTTGCCGAGACCGCTGTAGAATCCGTTTAAACGTTACTGCACGCTGCATACTACGGTCTTCGGAAAGTGCTGGTGATTGATTAAAGTTCTTTTAACCCGAGGAAGGCGAGGGAACTTCTCTTCGTGTGTACCCATATAGGGCAATTGCTGCAGTCTGCTCCCTGCCCGGTGGGGAGGTTTTTGCGGGGGATTGCAATTGCAGAGGGGTATAGTAGCGTGCCGAATCGTTCATCGGGTGGATTACTGGCAGATTCTACAAAGCGTTGGGTTCTAAGGTTTAGGTGAAGAATCCGCTTCCAGCCATTGTGGGGTTTGATATCTGCTCTTGGTAGGGACAGCCCGGTAGGGGTTGGTTGAAGGTTACCCGCCCACACAGCCCTTCGTGCAGGTATTCGCCCTATTTTGCCACCATCCCTTGCGGTTGTCGAGGGGCATAGCAGCGCAGTGTGCCGTGTCGGGTAAGTGGTTCTGGCAGAGGTGTTACCCCGAGTGTTGCGTTCCCTTTTATCCCATCTTTTGCGCATGATTCTAGTCTGGTAGGGCGATGGCTTTTGATGTTACGATACTTGGTAGCGGCAGCGCGAAGCCAACGCGTACCCGTTGCCCGTCTGCCCATGCAGTATTCCATGGCGATAGGCTTTTCTTGGTAGACTGTGGCGAGGGTACGCAGATGCAGATGGCGCGCTGTAGCATTGCTATAGAGCGGGTGCACTCCATATTCCTCACCCACCTCCATGCCGACCATGCGCTGGGAATCTTTGGGCTGATAGCCTCGCTGAGCATGAGTAGCCGCACGGCCCCCCTCACGGTGTATGCGCACGGTAGCTTTGAGCCCGTGTTTCGGCAAACCGTGGCGTTCTTCGTGAACCGGATGAGCTTCGAGTTGGCCTTCGTGCCCATCGACAGCGAGGCGAATGTGGTGATCTATGAGGATAATGGCATCACGGTAACCACCGTGCCACTGCGCCACCGAGTGCCCACATGCGGATTCATTTTCCGCGAAAAGCCCTTTCCCCCAAACCTTAAGCCCGGGGTGGTAGAAGAGCATCACCTCTCACTAGCACAGATAGCCCGCCTAAAAGAGGGGCAAGACATAGTGCTAGAGGATGGTGAGCTACTCTCTGCGGGCGAATGCCTCTACCAGAAAAGGCGCCCCGTGAGCTATGCCTACCTTAGCGATACGCTCTTTACGCGTAGGGCGATCCCCATGGTGGAGGGGGTCGATTTGCTATACCACGAGGCTACCTACATGGCCGACCTTCTGCCGCTCGCCAAGCAGACCGGGCATTCTACCACGCTGCAGGCGGCGGAATTCGCCAAGAGCGCAGGGGCGGGGAAGCTCATAGTAGGGCATTACTCGGCCCGGTATACTGACCTTGCCCCGCTGCTGGGGGAGGTGCG
>JABCOB020000124.1 GCA_013333835.2 Bacteroidia bacterium | reverse complement strand
CCGCCTGGCGCCGGGGGGCCTCGCCCTTTTCCTTCCTGAGGCTGTGGCGCCGGGGGGGGGCAGAAATGTGGATTTCCAGCACGGAGCTGAGGCGTGGTGCATACCATACGCGTCCCTACCTCAGTGTGCGCGGCGTGACCTCGGGATTCCTACAGGTAGAGAATCCTGTGGTGCTGAAAGGGAGGGTGTTCTCTGAACAGGAGGAGCAGGCTGCCGCCCCCGTAACCATGGTGGGTGAGGGTATAGTAACCGCGCTGTTCCCAAACGGCGAGGATCCCATTGGCAAGCGGGTGCTCATTGGCTCTAGCCCTTTCACCATCATTGGGGTGCTGGCCAGCAAGGTGCAGACTTTCGGTAATGATACCCAGAATCTCATATACGTGCCACTCAAAAGCGGGCTCACCCAGTTCCCCCGTGCTGATGCTAATTGTGATATCTCGGTAAAACCCTATCCTGGTATCCCCGTTGCCCAGGCAATGGATGAGGCAGAGCGCATTATGCGCACCGTTCGTCGCCTTACCCCCCGCCAGCGGTCAAACTTCAATATTGCCACCAATGAGGAGATTATGCGGGCGGTGCTGAATTCCCTGTCTTCTACCACCACTACTGGGATTCTCATAGGGCTCATTACGCTGCTGGGGTCAGCTGTGGCGCTTATGAATATCATGCTAGCCTCGGTAACCGAGCGGACTCGTGAGATTGGGGTTCGCAAGGCTATAGGGGCCTACGCGGGCACGGTACGGCAGCAGTTTTTGATAGAGGCCGTGGTGGTAACGGTGCTTGGTGGCCTTATTGGCATAGTGCTTGGAGTGGTGGTGGGCAGCCTGGTGGCCAAGGGGATGGGCATCGGCTTTGCCATGCCGTGGGGGTGGGTATTGGTGAGCCTATTGCTGTGTGTGGGCGTTGGGGTTTTGGCTGGATACCTCCCGGCAAAGCGGGCTGCGGGGCTCGACCCAATTCTTGCGCTGAGGTATGAATGATTCAGTTTTCGGGTCTAAAGGAGAGAGGTATGACGATAGACACAGGTGCCCGCACGGTGCGGATGCAATCCCAAAAGCAGATATTCGCCATTGTGTCTGTTATCGCCATTCTTGCGCTGGTGTACAGGCCGTTGGCTAGACACTTGGATGCTTGGTATTCAGGGCTATCTACCTTGCTCATCGTGCTTATTGCGGTGGTGTACGTATGCTACCAGTACTACTTCGTGCTGCGCGATATTGAGTATCTCCTAATAACTGATACCCAGCTCCCGGGATTCCTCCGAGTACGGCATTTCCCAGTGCGACCCTTGAGCAACGGGCGCTTTGCCGTGGAGATCCCCTTGGAGGCTTTCTACAGCTATCGGGTAGTGCGGGCTTGGCGAGGGCTGCGCACCTACATTGTGCTTAGCGAGCATCAGGGCAACCAGGTGTACGCCTACCCTCGGTTCTCCATCACCATCCTCAGGAAACGGGAGAAAATGGAGCTTTTCCGCCTGTTGGATCAATACGCCAAGGTGCACGATGGAGCGGGTACAGCCAGCTGAACTTCGCCAGCAGATAGCCCTCACCCTTATCCCGCAGGTGGGGCCGCAGACTGCGCGGCAGCTCTTAGCTTCGTTGGGGTCTATAGAGGCTGTTTTTCACGCCTCGCGCCAAGAGCTGGAGCGCATACCCGATGTGGGGCCTACTATCGCCAAGAACATTGTCGGTTGGCACGATACGCAGGCGGTAGAGGCAGAGATCCGCTATGTAGAGGAGAACGGGATTCAGACCCTCTTCTTCATGGATGAGAATTATCCCGCACGCCTGAAGGATTGCCCCGATGCCCCAATTCTCCTCTACTACAAGGGGCAGAATCCATTCCCCAGCGGGCGGCATAAGTGGTTGAGCATAGTGGGGACGCGCCGTGCCACGAGCTACGGTGCGGACTTTGTGCAGTCTTTGCTCCGAGATCTTGCCCCTCATTACCAGGATCTGATAGTGGTGAGTGGACTGGCCGATGGTATAGATGGGCTGGCGCATAGGGCCGCGCTGGATAACGGTATACCCACAATAGGGGTGCTAGGGCATGGGCTGGATATGATCTACCCGGCGGCCCATAGGGATATCGCAAGGCAAATGCAGGCGCAGGGAGGATTGCTCACAGAATACACACACGAACGGCGTATAGATCGTAATTTTTTCCTCCAGCGAAACCGTATCATAGCGGGCCTTTCGCAGGCAACTCTAGTGGTGGAGAGTGCGGTAAAAGGCGGCGCTATGGTTACAGCAGCCAATGCGCTAACCTACGGGCGAGAGGTTCTGGCGCTGCCGGGCACAGCGGGGCGAACCATCAGCGGTGGGTGCAATCTCCTCATTAAAACGCACAAAGCCTCGCTCATCGAGTGTGCAGAAGATCTCGAGGCCGCCCTTGGCTGGAAACGGAAAACCACGCAGCAATCTGCTAGCCAACCTACGCTGTTCTACACTCCCACAGCAGAGGAGGCAGCGGTAATTGGCATTATTCGGCACGATGCCCCTATTGCCATCGATGAGCTCATCCGTGCCGCCAAGCTCCCCATCAATACTCTCAATAGCATACTTCTCTCGCTTGAATTCCAGGGGGTAATCCGTAAGCTCCCGGGGCGTGTATACGAGACTACGAGTTAGCACCGTCAGCAGGTAGAGATCTCTTTCTATCCAAGTAAATTTAGAGCTCTACACTGCTAATCGGGGAGAGTGGGGGCTGCATTGCTTTCAGCATTTTCTATCTAAATAGTGGCGTTGCACGGCATCAGCTGCAGATGTGGCTGCCGCAAGATGCTTTCTAGCCATACGGGGAATGGACGGACTTTCTTTTTTTTCGTTACCTTTGCCCCTGCAATTCAATCAATGCGTGCAATATGGAGTTTAGCACCCTGTGCAACCGTATATTCTGGGAGTGCATATTAGCCTACCGAAAGCTCGGCAATGTGGATGCCCCGTTGGCGAATCCCTTTTCAGCCAGCACTATAGAGGCTCGTCTCTACGAGAAGAATTGGATAGACAATGTGCAATGGGATCTGGAGGACATTATCCGTAATCCCGACATAGATCCCGTGGAGGCTCTGGCCATTAAACGGCGTATAGACCGAAGTAATCAGAATAGGACGGATCTGGTGGAGATGATCGATAGCTACTTCCTGGAACGATTCTCTGGGGTGGCGCATAGGCCAGATGCCACGCTGAATACGGAGAGCCCTGCGTGGGCGGTGGACAGGCTCTCCATTCTCTCGCTAAAGATCTACCAAATGCAGCAGCAAGCCATAGATCTCACGGCAACTCCCGAGCATCGTGCATCCTGCCAGGCCAAACTCGATGTGCTACTGGAGCAGCGGGCAGACCTCTCGCAGGCTCTCGACCAACTCCTGCAAGCGTACCAGAATGGCGAGAAGGTGATGAAGGTCTACCGCCAGATGAAGATGTACAACGACCCAGCGCTCAACCCGATATTGCAGGGGAAGAAAAACTAGCCCCGAGGGTCGTAGTGGACGATGGAAGCAGGGAGTGGAGGTCATCTCGTGTTGGTTCGCCTGAGCGCTCTGGGCGATGTGGTAATGGTGCTACCCCTGCTGCAGGCACTCAGGGTGCAGTATCCCAACCTGAGGCTATCGCTGGTCTCTCAGCCGTTCGCCGAAGACCTAGTGTCCACTGTGCCAGGGGTAGAGTTCATGCCCGCGAGGGTACGGGATAGGCATCGCGGAATTCGGGGTATTTGGCGGCTTGCGCGTAGCATTTGCCGTGTGGATAGAACGGCGAGGGTGGCAGATCTCCACCAGGTATTGAGGTCTCGTATCCTATTATTATTCATAAGGATATTGCGATTCCCGAGGTGGGTTCAGGCCGCCACCATAAGGAAGGGACGACGGGAGAAGAGGCTGTTGGTACGGGGCGCTATTCATAGGCAGCTGGAGCACTCGGTGGAACGTTATGCCGAGGTAGTTGCTCGGCTGGGCTATCCCGTAGAGATTCCCTATAGGCTCGGCGGATTGCCACTACGCCCATTGCCAGAGAGCTTGGAGAGCCTGCTGCATACGGGGAAGGGGGCTATAGGTATTGCGCCGTTTGCCAAGCATCGGGCGAAGATGTACCCGACGGCGAGAATGCTTGAGGTAGCGCAGAGTTTGCAGAGAAATGGGTATCGCCTGTTTCTCTACGGAGGCGGGGCGCAGGAGGTCGCCACACTGCAAGAGTGGGCTAGGGTGCTACCAGGTGCGGTGGTAGTGCCAGGGCTGGGGCTACGGCTCGGGCAGGAGCTACAGCTCATGGCGAGGATGCAGGTGGTGGTGAGTATGGACTCTGCCAATATGCACCTAGCCTCATGGGCTGGCGTACCAGTGGTGAGCATCTGGTTGGCTACACACCCCAATGCGGGTTTTCTGGGATGGGGGCAAAGCTTGGCCAATGTAGTGGCAAGGAGGGATTTGGATTGCCGTCCCTGCTCTATATTCGGCAATAAACCTTGCAAGCGTGGCGACTATGCCTGTGGGGATATAGCCCCGGTGGTAGTGGTGGAGCGGGTAATGGGGAACGTCAAGCGGGATAAACCGATAGAATAGCCAATGGAGGATGTCCGAGGGTGTTGCGCTGTCCCGCTGCAATGGCAAGCTGCCGCAATGCCATGCTTTAACGACGATATAGTGGGCTAAGACCTCTGCAAAATTCAAGAAAGGGAAAGAGTCCCCCAGTAAAAGATTGAACCCAAGTGGGAGGAAGCTGTAATGGTTAGAGAGTGCCGTCCGTCTGTTCCAACGCTCCTTGGGCAGAAGGCCGAGAGTCCTACGAGCTATGCGCCAGAGGTTCTTACCCCTATTCCTCGGCAGCATCCTGAAGTGGAGAGCGAGGATGCTCTAATCCGCGCTGTGGGCTATGATGCTTGGCATGCTTGGGAGGCTAGTTGCCTTACCAAAGGAGGGCTTCCCGTGGTGGCGGTGCTGAAGGTGGTCTATTCGTCCGATTCTCCCTACCTCGTGGAGAGCAAGTCGTTCAAGCTGTACCTCCATTCGCTGAATAGCATGCGTTTTGGGAGTACCCCGGCAGAAGCACGCAGAGAACTGGCTGAGTTGGTGGCGCACGACCTCTCTAGCACACTCCAGACCGAGGTGAGATGCTACCCCCATGTGGCTCTAGGTGGGCAATTTGATTTTGAGGGCTTTGAGATTCTAGAGGAGGGGCTTAACGGACTGGAACTCCATCAACAGGAATCCTACCTACTCTCCCCAGTAGGCGAACCGCGCGAGGTAAAGGTCTGCACGCATTTGCTCAGGAGCAATTGTCCCGTTACAGGGCAACCAGATTGGGGCAACCTCTACGTGCAGGCGTTGGTGGACGGGAGCATAAACCCAGCGCAATTGCTACGGCTGGTAGTGGGAATGCGAGACGAACGGATGTTCCACGAGCAGGCCTGTGAGCAGATCTACGGGCAGCTGTGGGGATTTCTACACCCAACTAGGCTCTTGGTGGCGTGCCTATATACACGGAGGGGGGGCATTGATATTTGCCCAGTAAGAGCGAGCGATGCGGGGTATTTACCGCGCTTTCTTGGGCAGCCAGAGGTGCTCACTCGGCCTAGCTGGAGGCAGTAGGCCATTTACTCCGCCACCCCATGCAGACTCTAGCAGGCCGCCAGTTTCTGAGGTGCGTGAAGCGTGTTGGTGTTCTGCTTATTCTGGGCTGCCTGCCGATGGTGCTCATTGCTCAGCAGCCTAACCCATTCAGCAATCTCTCGGTGATACGGTTGACGCTGGAGCCTTGGCATCCCAACGTGTCTGCCAACCCAATAGCCCCAGGTTCGGTGCGTCTATTGGATACGATAGCGGGGGTTAACGTGTGGGTAGATTCTCTGGGTACAGGGTTACACTTCAGCTACCCAGGTGTACGAGATGGCGATACGGTAACAGTGCAATTCCGTACGCTCCCTTTCTCACTAGAACAACGATTCTCAGTGAGGGCTCTCCGTGGTGCTATGTCGCAGGATGCTGGGCAACTCGGGCAAGGAGGGTATAGCGGTAGATCAGGTGGGCTATTGGCTGTAGACTACCCCTTTACGCTCAAGGGTTACGCCCAGCGCCAGATGGCTCTTACAGAGCAAACAGTAGCGCAGTCGTCTGGCAATATTGATCTTACGCTTGATGGGGAACTCCCCAATCGCCTGCGGGTACATGGCGAGCTGCTTAGCCAGAATCTGCCCTTTCAGCCTGAGGGTACTAGCCTGGAGGTGAAGGCTCTAGATAGGATGTACCTCCGAGTGGGGGATAGCGCATGGCAGGTGGAAGGGGGCGATTTGCAGTTAACTTCTCCAAGAGGGCATTTCCTTTCCTATTCGCTCCCCATACAGGGGGTTGGGTACAGGTTTCAGGGGTCTGTGGCAGGTGCAGATAGCCTGGGCGTACAGGTGGCAGGAGGAGTGGCCAAAGGGCAAAGGCAGAGGGCTAGACTAACGCCACAAGAGGGGGTGCAAGGCCCCTACCGACTGCAAGGGGAACGGGGTTTTGTTCAAGCGTTGGTCTTGGCAGGGTCTGAGTCGGTCTACATCGATGGCGAGCTGCTAGTTCGGGGTGAAGATTATGATTACACCATAGACTATAACCTTGGCGAAATCACCTTTACAGCCCGAAAAGCGATA
>JABCOB020000123.1 GCA_013333835.2 Bacteroidia bacterium | reverse complement strand
TGCAAGACCCCTACTCCTTCCGGTGCGTGCCCCAGGTTCATGGTGCCTGTCGGGATGCCATATCCCACGTGGCGAAGGTGGTTGAAACCGAAATAAACTCTGTAACCGACAACCCAACGGTGTGGCCAGACGAGGATCTGGTTATATCGGGGGGCAATTTCCATGGCGAGCCGCTGGCCTTAGCCTATGATTACTTGGCCCTTGCAATAGCTGAACTGGCCAACATCTCTGAGCGTAGAACGGCGCAGCTGATACTAGGACTTCGCAACCTGCCCGAGTTCCTGGTGGCCAACCCAGGGCTGAACTCTGGGTTCATGATCCCCCAGTACGCAGCAGCAGCCATGGTAAGCCAGAACAAGCAGCTAGCTACTCCCGCAAGTGTGGATTCCATAGTATCTTCTAACGGGCAGGAGGATCTGGTGTCGATGGGTGGCAATGCGGCTACCCGCCTACTCCGAATGGCCGACAACACAGAGCGTGTGCTTGCAATAGAGCTGATGAATGCTGCCCAGGCTATAGAGTTCAGACGCCCGGCCAAGAGTTCGCCCAAGCTGGAGAAGCTCATGGAGAGCTACCGTAGCCTAGTGCCTGCTCTAGACAACGATCGGGTAATGTACACCGAGATAGAGGCGAGCCGAGAATTTATCCACACCCGCACAGCGCCCTGCGCAGAGTAACCACATGGGGCGTATAGTAGCATTAGATGTCGGACGTAAGCGAACGGGCATTGCAGTAACCGACCCGTTACAGCTGATAGCCACACCAATAGACACTCTACCCACAGCGAAGGTCCCAGAGTTTCTATGCCAATACGTGAAGCAGGAGGATGTAGAGTTCTTGGTGGTAGGGCTCCCCACAACCATGCGCTACCAGCCCTCAGAAGCCGAGCGGTTTATAGTCCCACTGCTGAATAGGCTGGCCAAGGTGCTACCCACACTGCGGATAGAGCGCTACGACGAGCGTTTCACCTCCAAACTAGCCTTTCAGACAATGCTAGACGGAGGGGTACCCAAAATCAAACGGCAGGATAAGGCCTTGGTAGATAGGATAAGCGCACAGATAATACTGGAGTCGTACCTAGAGGCCCGGCAAGCACAACAAGCAAGAGAATGAGACCGATCTACATTTACGGGTCCCCCGTGCTCCGTCAGGTTGCGCAGGATATTACACCCGAGTACCCCAACCTACCACAGCTTATAAAGGAGATGCAGCAAGCGATGGCGGGGTCAGATGGCGTTGGGCTGGCAGCACCACAGATAGGGCTATCAATCTGCCTGTTCGTGGTAGATGCCACTCCCTTTGCCGATAAAGAGCCCCAATTGGCCGATTTCCGAAGGGTGTTCATCAACCCTAACATTACAGATCGGTTTGGTAACGATGCCCACTTCATCGAGGGATGCCTCAGTATACCTGGCATCCATGAGGACGTGGTGCGCCCCTCCAGTATTCGCATGCAGTGGGTAGATGAGACCTTCGCCCCCCATCAGGAGGAATTCTCTGGCATGGCAGCCCGCATCATTCAGCATGAGTATGACCACCTTGAGGGAATACTCTTCATCGACCACCTCTCGCCTCTACGGAAAC
Organism: Bacteroidia bacterium; assembly: GCA_013333835.2. Taxonomy (GTDB): domain Bacteria; phylum Bacteroidota; class Bacteroidia; order Bacteroidales; family CAJPTX01; genus Bacteroides_D. Next base: position 1,402 of record JABCOB020000123.1, on the reverse strand, counting down.
GGATGCTCCAGAGCAAGCTGAAAAATATGCAACGCGGCCGTTATAAAGCCGACTACCCCAGCAGGCTAGGATGAGCTTGAGCAGTGGAAACGGAAAAGAGGGGAAATGCGGAATCAACACCATGTGATTCTCCGCAGCCAGCAGCTCCCATAATCGAAACTCTAGATATTAGCAGGCTCGATTGGGGCGACCGCAAGAATAAGGGTAGAAAAAATCCCCACTCGGTAGCGAGCAGGCCTCCCGCCCAAGACCTATGGGCAGTGTGGTTTCTGCTTCCCTACCTAGTGGGGATTTTTATTGCCCGGTACCATCCTCTTTCAGTCCCGTTGCTGGAGGCCTCCCTCGGAGTGCTGATGCTGTGCCTCCTTCTGTTCTTTGCGCTGCGCAGGCTAACGGTAGTGGCAAGCTACGGGCTAATCATTCTAGCGCACGCAGCCCTGGGAGTGTTGGGGTATTGCAACGGTAGCCAAGCGTGGCTTGAAGTGAGCGGTTCTCCACCCAATAACAACCTGAGCAGCACTGTGGTAGAAATGGTTACAGCTCCAGCGGTAAAATCTAAACGAGGCTCTGCACAGGTACAGGTAATAGCACGGTACTCGCCAGCACAACCCGAAAACACCCCTCACACTAGTACACCCATAGCAAGCATGCACGGGAGGAAATCTGCTGCGGGTTGGCTTGCCACATCTGAGCGTGAGCGGGCTATGCTCTACTTCTCAACGGCAGATAGCCTGCTAGTTCATGGAGATGTGGGGGAGCGATTTTTAGTTTTAGCAAGACCCCTTCCCTCTAGAACAGACAGCTCTTCTGCAGGATTTGACTATAATGGATGGCTGCACATCCAAGGAATAAGCTACAGCCTCGGCACTCCCACGGGAACTGCAACCAAGCTCGCGCCAAACCAGAAATGGGAGTATCGGGCGTGGGCTGCCAGCATCCGCCGAGGCGCAGTAGAACGGTTCAGGCTTGCGGGGCTTAAAGGCGATGAGCTGGGACTAGTAGCTGCGCTTACGGTAGGCGATAGAAAACTGCTGAGCCCAGAGATTAGGCAGACCTTTTCCAAGATTGGTATAGCCCACGTGTTGGCCCTCTCTGGCCTCCATGTGGGTTTTGTGTACGGTGCGCTTCTGTTGCTCTGCCGATTTATACCAGGCAACACCCTACAGCAGCGTCTACTTCGCTACGGATTACCCCTGCTTGGGGTGGTATTCTTCGCGCTAGTGGCAGGTGGGGCACCCTCATTGGTGCGCGCTGTTGTGATGCTTTTCTTCTTCTCGCTATCCTACATTCTGCCGGGGCGGCGGGCATCATTCTCAGCATTGGCCGGGGCTGCACTCTGCCTTCTGCTCTACGATCCTCGGGCGCTCTTCAGCATTGGATTCCAGTTTTCGTTTGCCGCGGT
>JABCOB020000122.1 GCA_013333835.2 Bacteroidia bacterium | reverse complement strand
GGGGGGAGGCCTAGGCCTCCCCCCTTTTTATGCAGTACCATGTGCTATATCGTTCAATGCGGACGGTGGACTTGCGGGCTAGTTGCGGTGTCCCTAGTTGCCTGGTTCCGCTGGCACGCACCGTTTGCCGGCCGATTGCCCGGCCAGCGCGCCCGTTGAGTAGGCTATCTGAAGGTTGAATCCCCCCGTATCGCCATCTACATCCAGCACTTCGCCACAGAAGTAGAGCCCCGGTTGGCAGAGAGATTCCAGAGTGCTAGGATTGAGTTCCTTTACCCCGATGCCGCCTATCGTTACTACGGCCCTAGGCCATCCTTCGCTTTGGGTTACCTGTAGTTTTATACCCTTTAGGGCCCGTTGCAGGGCTATCACAGCGCCCTGCCCAAGCTTAGAACCCACATCCTTTAGAGGGATACGGGACTCAGCCCCCACCCTTCGTACAAGGGGCGCTGGCACGAAACCCCGGAGTATGGAGGCGAAAGTATCGCCCGGCCTGCTTGCAAAATCACGCGCTATACGAGCCTGGAGTTTCTCTTCGCTCAGCGCGGGTTTCAGATCGAGCACCAGGGTTGGGTAGACCCCCTTACGTTCGGCCAGCTGCACTGCACGGCTCAGTTGTAGCACCGCTGGACCACCTATCCCCTCGGGGGTAAGCTCTACGTCGCCAAAGGTTCGCCCGATCTCCTTACTGCCCACTACCGCGCTAAGCCCCACGTTCTTCACGGTGAAACGCTCTTGCACTCCGAAAGTTGGTGTGGTGCAGAAGCCGACCAACCCCGGGAGGATTCTACCCAACCGATGCCCAGCATTCTCGGCAAACCGGTAGCCATCGCCCGTTGATCCAGAGCCAGGGTAACCCATGCCACCCGTAGCCACCACCACGCACTGCGCAGCGAGTTCAATGGGTTGATGCCCACCCGCTGTGGCTTGAACAGACCATAGCCCCTCGCCATTCCTGGTTACCTCTTGCACCATGCTATTGAGCTGTATGGACACCCCCTGCGCACTGCACCACCGTTCTAGCGCGCTCGCCACATCAGCAGCCTTCCCGCTGGCTGGGTAGACCCTTGTGCCGCGTTCCACCACGGTAGATACCCCTTGCTTCTCAATAATCGCAACGATCCCGCTATTGTCTAGCAGGGTGAATGCCTCCTTCAGCAGCTCCACATCGCCGTGCAGATGCTCTGGGTAGCGGGCCATTGGCATGGAGTTCGTGATGTTGCATCGCCCTTTGCCGGTTATTCTCAGCTTCCGGCCAATCTGCGCATTCTTCTCCAGCAGCGTAACCCTAGCACCCTGCATGGCTGCGTACCCTGCCGCCAGCAAGCCTGCTGGCCCCCCGCCTACCACCACTACATCTATTTTCATCGTTTGTTCCATTCTGCTACCATCCCCTAATATTGCTGATTTTTCACTCCTACCATCGCCCACAGCGCAATACCCGCCGCGGTGGCTACATTCAGCGAATGCTTAGTGCCATGCTGGGGTATCTCTAGGCAGAGCGCGCAGTGTTCCAGCAGCGTTTCGCTTACACCATCCACCTCATTGCCGAGAATCAAGAGGGTCTTTTGCGCTGGGTCATGTTGGTATTGCTCTAGCCTAGTGCTCCCCTTGCACTGCTCTAGCGCCACTATGGTGTACCCCTTGGCCATGTAGTCATTCACCGCATCCTGGGGCTGCTGGTAGTGCTCCCATGGCACCGAAAGCTCAGCCCCCAGCGCCGCCCTGTGCAGCTCGCGGTGCGGTGGAATCCCCGTGAACCCGCATAGCGCCAACCCCTCCACGGCAAAGGCATCGGCCGTGCGGAATATAGCCCCCACATTCTGCAGGCTGCGCACATTCTCTAGCAGCACTACCAGCGGCCATTTGGGTTGCTGCCTGTACTCTGTGGTGGTGCAACGCCCTAGCTCTTGCATCGTTAGCTTACGAAACATGGGAATTCTAGCGGTTCAGTAGTTATAGAGGGATGAGGGCTCTGGGATGACGGATTTCCAGCGTTCAAACCCTAGCGTCGGTGCTAGGCGTGGCGTGGCGGTTAGCGAGCGGAGTGAAAGTCTATGCGCGCACCCCACTTGCCGCATCTGCCTCTCGCTCGGTAGGGGTATTTGAAGGGGACTCTTAACAAATTATTGGCGCGCAATGGTGGGCATACCGCACCGTTCATCGGTTTTTCTCGCGGTCTCGATAAGCGTTTCTCGGAACAGAAAAAAGGGGCGATTCCCCAACCGCCCCCTGTTGCCTTACCATTCCACCCTTCTTCGGGCAAAGGGCATCGTCATGCAGCGGCATCCGCCCCCACCACGGGGTAGCTCATTGCCATCGAGCGTTACCACGCAGCGCCCCCCCTCCATCGGATTCACCTTTCCGCTGGCCACGTCGGCAGCCTTCAGCACGCGGAAACCATTTTGGCTCAGCGCCTCTATGGTATGCGTATTGCGGGCGTACCCGAAGATCTTCCCCGGGGCAAAGGAGAAGAAATTAGCCCCGCTATGCCACTGCTCGCGGTCTGGATTCCACCCGTTCTCTGCGCCACCGCACAGCACGGGCTCCAGCGGCATGCCGAGCCCACGGAGCGCATCTACCAGGCTATGCTCATAGCGAATGCGCCGCTTGCCGCTGGGCTCTACCTCCAGGTGGATGGTGTGGAACTGCGGGGAATGCAGAATCAGCGGGGCGTAGACCATGCAACGATCCCTGTCGAGCAGGGTGAATACCATGTCGAGATGGATGAACGATTCTGGCGCTTGGGGGAGCTCCTGCACTAGCACGTGCAGCGGCTTCTCCAGCCCCTTCGCGAGCAATTGCCCTACCAGGTAGTCTACCCCTTCTGCCGAGGAGCGAAGCCCATTCCCCACGAGCAGGATGTCTTCTCGGGCAATGTGCACATCACCGCCCTCTACCCTCAGGTCGTGCGTATCTTTTGCCGTTCGGGGATCAAGCACCTCGGCCCGAATCGTCTTGGAGTAGCGGTATATGGCGTTGAGCACCGCTATTTCGCCTCGCCGCACCTCTGAGGCCATGCTCCCGAGCAGCACGGAGTTGAACACCGTCATAGAGGCATCGCGCATGAAGAAGAGGTTGAAGAGCGGCGGTATGGCGAATCGCTGTTCATTCTGGAAATCCACCAGCCGTCCTGTGGGGCGCTCTACCCCCTCTATCAGTCTACTAGCGAGTGAATTGGCATCCAGCGCCTTCAGTTCCTCCAGTAGCCCGGGGTACTCCTTGGGGCATACGGCCTCCAGCAACTCTACTCTAGGGGCTGGTTGTTCTAGCACTTCGCGTAGCAGCTCTCTCACCTCCAGCACCCTGCCAATCTTGCCGAGTGCGCCCTTGAATGGCGCGTGTTCTCTCTGCGCCTCTTGGCGGCTGAGGATATCGCTGTAGAGCGCCCAGTGGGCATTGGCGGGCGACATTTTCTCTACCTCTTCACCAGGGGTATGCACCAGCACACACTCTAGCTCGCCGATTTCTGAATGGACGTTGGCCAATATGGGACTGCTCATAAATGAGGGCGTTTAGATGTTTATTTCTTGAAAAAAATATCGCACCGTGCTGGGCAAACCGTTCGCACGTGCAAACCTAATCATGCAGCTAGGCTACCGTGGGGATTGCTGCAGAATAGGGCGAACAGGAGCTGAACGACGAACAGGCATAGAAGGTATAACGGGCAACAACTCGCCAGAAGGGCGAACACTCGCGGGATTCGACACCGCCCCACCAAGATCGTGATATCGCAAATCTTGGCAATTGATGGAATTGTTATTCTTTCGAAGATCTTTGAGCTCCCCACTTCGGCAGATCTGGGAATTATACAACAACTCTGCCCTTTGCTAGCGCTGTATTTACAGGCCGAATTCTCTCCGGAGCTCATCCACCCTGTCGAGCCGCTCCCACCCGAAGAACTCCACTTCGCGCAGCATGGTTTGCCCGTTCTCTATTAGCTCTACCTCCCCCCGGTAGGGAGCACGGCCAAAATGCCCATATGTGGCCGTAGGGAGGTATATAGGATTCAGTAACCCAAATCGTTGCACTATAGCCCAGGGACGTAGGTCGAAGAGTTTCTTTGCCCGCTCGGCCAGCTCGCCATCGCTCGCCTTCACGTGGCTAGTGCCGTGCGTATGCACCATGAGGCTCACCGGCTGCGCCACCCCTATGGCGTAGGCTACCTGCACGGTAGCCTGGTCTGCCAGCCCCGCCGCCACTATATTTTTGGCCATGTGGCGCACGGCGTAGGCGGCAGATCTATCGACCTTGGAGGCATCCTTGCCCGAGAAGGCGCCGCCGCCGTGGGCTATCCATCCCCCGTAGGTGTCCACTATGATTTTCCGCCCCGTGAGGCCGGTGTCGCCATGGGGGCCACCGACCACAAATTTGCCCGTGGGGTTCACCAGCAGCTTGAAATCATCCCTGAAGAGCTTCCGTTCCCCCTCTGGTAGCAAGGCCCTCAGCCTGGGGATGAGGATGTTGATTATGTCTCGACGGATGGTTTCCGCCATTACCTCGTCGGTATCGAACTCATCGTGCTGGGTCGATACCACAATCGTATGCACCCTCAGCGGCGTGCCGTTGTCATCGTACTCCAGCGTTACCTGGCTCTTTGCATCGGGGCGTAGGTAGCGCATCTCCTTCCCCTCGTGGCGTATGGCGCTGAGTTCGCGCAGCAGCAGGTGCGCAAGGTGGATAGGGAGCGGCATGTAGTCTTGCGTATCTCGGCAGGCATAGCCGAACATCATCCCCTGGTCGCCCGCGCCCTGCTCCTCTGGCGCCTGCCGGGCAACCCCACGGTTGATGTCGGGCGACTGCTCATGGATGGCCGATAGCACCCCGCAGCTGTTGCCGTCGAACATGAGGTCGGCCCTATTGTAGCCCACCTGGTTCACCACTCGCCGCGCCACTTGCTGCACATCCACATAGCCTTGCGTGCGAATCTCCCCGCTCAGTACCACTAATCCAGTAGTAACCAGCGTCTCGCAGGCGACCTTGGCATGCGGGTCGCGACGAAGGAATTCATCGAGCAACGCATCGGATATCTGGTCGGCCACCTTGTCTGGATGCCCTTCCGATACGCTCTCGGAGGTAAATAGATAGCTCATGGGTATCAGCTATTTAGCATGTTTATCAGAACGCCTCCCTAGTGAACAATTCGCGGTGGATAGCGAGGCACTTCTGCGGGCAAAGGTACG
>JABCOB020000121.1 GCA_013333835.2 Bacteroidia bacterium | reverse complement strand
GTTGGCGTTTGCCCTTCGATCTCTATGGTCGCCTCCTTCACGGGCTCTTCGCCATCCTTCACGGTGAAGGTTACGGTGTAGAGGGCTTCTGTGAGCACAACCTTCTCCTCGATATCCTTGTTCGACACGTTCACAGAGGCCTCACGGGTAGTGTGCCCTTCCAATGTAGCCTTGTAGAGGTGGCTGCCTGGGGCGAGCGTTACTTGGGCCTTGGCATCGTTGTCAAGGGTTAGCGGTGCGCCATCCACCTCTAGGGTTGCCTCCTTGAGTGCTACACCATTCACATCCACCACCTGGAATGTCACGGAGTAGTCTCGGGTCAGGGTAACCTTTTCGGTAACATTGGCCGTCACCGTGATATCGCCCTCTACATTGTGGTACGGGCTTAGAGCCACCGTGTAGTGGTAGGTGCCGAGCTTGAGGTCTTGAGCCGCCTTCCCCTCGTCATTGGTCTGTAGCGTTTGACCGTCAATCGTGAGGGCGGCATCCTTTAGCGCAGCGAACCCGTCGGTCACTATGAAAGTAACGGTGTGCTTAACGGGAATGAGTACCACATCATACGTGTAGTCCGTGCCATTGAGCACTATGGTGCCTTGCTGCGATACGTAGCCGCTGTGCGATACGCTGGCCGAGTAGGTCTTCCCATCCACGCGTTCAAATTCGGCCTTCCCGTCCGCACCGGTTATCTTGGTCTCATCGCCAACTACCACTACGGCATCCGCAAGTGGGGTCGCACCATCCTTTACGTAGAGGGTGATCTTGCGAAGAGCTGGTAGCACTACGGTTACGGGGGCTGGAGAGGTTGTAGAGATTACAGTGCTCCCCTTTACATCAGCGTAGCCCGCCTTGGTTACAGTGTAGGAGAGCTTCCCGAGGGCAGCCTCTACCAGTGCATCGCCACTGGACGATGTGGTCTTCTCGCCGTACTGCGTCGTAATCTTCGCACCATCCAACGGGTTACCTGCGGCATTGCGTACTCTGAACTGTATGCTCAGTGGCATCCGCATAGTGATAACCGTGGTGGACTGCAGCTCTGAGAGGCTGGCGTGTCCGTTGATGGTGAGGTAGGGCGACTTTTCCGCCTTGTAGGTATAGCTGCCAGGGGCGTACTTTTGGATCGTCGTGGCCTCCCCGTTAGACGAGGTCGTTAGGTTCTCACCCTCAAAGGTTATGGCCACACCGCCTACAGGCACACCCTTCTCATCCATCGCCAAGAAGTGGGCAGAGTAGGCCTCATCCTTCGCGAAGGTAGCCGTAAGGGTGGCATCTTCCTGCACATTCTGGAGGGTAAAGCTAGCGTTCGTTTCGCTATTCTCAGCCCACTGGATGAAGTGGTAACCTGGTGTGGCTACTGCAGTTACTGCAGCATCTGCCCCCTTCGTTACGGTCTGCTCGGTGGCATCGGTGCCGTTTACTTGGCATTTACCCGTACCGGCTGGTAGCACCCTGTAGGTTATGGTAGCCTTGGTAGCATCGGTGAACGTGGCGGTTCGGGTAGCCTCTACGCATGCGGGCGAATTGTCTGCAAGCTTGGCGTTTTTACTCCCGTCGTCCCAGCTGGCAAACTGGAATCCTGCCGCAGGCTCAGCTATTACCACTGCGGGTGTTGCCCCTTGCTCTACCTCCTGCTCGGTGATACCTGGCACCTGGCTGCCATCGCTATTCACCAGGGTGAACGTACCGCTGCCTTCAGGTGTGGCCTTGTAGTGGATCTTCACCTTCTCCACCTTCTTGCTTATAGAGATGTCATCGATCTCTGCAGCGTAGGACCACCCGGCATCGTACTTCCAGCGGAACTGGACGGTTTTCTTGCCGCTGAGGTCTGCCTCTTTCACCTCATGGTTGTAGACCGTGGGCTTTTCTGCTTTGGCTTCAAAGGCTTTGAGCGAGGTCCAAGCCCCACCATCGAGGCACATCTCTAGGGCGAGATCTGCTTCGAAGAGGGTCTTGAGCGCGTAGACGAAGCTCACGAGGATATCGCCCTTCCAGTCGCTCCCCAGCGTGAATTTCGGAGAGTATAGGAAGGAGGTCGTACGCGTTCCGCTGCCTTCTTTATCTGAATTGCAGGTAGCAAAGAACCCGTGCAATGGGGAAAGGGAGGCCTGCCCTACGTTTGTGATAAACCACGGGTTGTAGGTTTTTCCAACGCTCTCGGTGTACCAGCCCTCGCCAAACTCGCCAGATTCGAAGTTATTCGTGCACGGGAGCTGCTGGTAGGCGGCAAAGTTGGCCGTTACATCTATGTTGGCCTTTACGCCCTTATCCTGCCGTTTTTCCGTTTTCACACCGTCGCTCCAGGCTATGAAGTAGTAGCCATCCTCGGGCTCTACCTCCACCTCGGCACCGTCGGCGTTGTACCCCACCGTCTGGTTGCCATTTCCGCTCTTGATTTTGCCTCCCGTGCCCGCAGCGTACTTAAGGGTGAACTGCAGTGGAGTGAAGCTCGCGGTAACGGTCTTATTTGCCGTGAGGTTCTCATCGGTACGCGGGTTGGCGGTAGAGTTGTCATCCCACTTGTCGAAGGCGAAGCCAGGCTTAGGCGTTGCCCAAACCGGTTGCCCCTTGGTGTTAGGTGCTAGCTTCTGCTCGGTTTCACCCACTATCTCACCCTCATCCGGGTTGGCTACCTTGTAGGTAAGCGTAAGGTTGGCTAGGAGAAGCGTTATGGTTTCATTTTTCTCTTCACCAGAGACGAGATCCACCTCTTTGCTTGCATCCATGTAGCCCTCCTTGCGCACCGTGAGGGTGTACTTCTGCCCTGCGCTGAGGTAGAGCTTTGCCGTACCGCTCGCATCGGTCTTTGTCGCCTTATCGCCCACTATCACGGTTGCATCCTGTATAGGCGATGAGCTACCGTCATTCACCGTTACGGTTACCGTCCATACGGAACCCTGAACAATCTCAAATTGCCCATTGGCCGGGGTGATCTTGTAGAACTCCGTTTCGTAGCCCTTGTTGGCCTTCGCCTCTACCGTGTAGATGCCTTGCGGGAGTACGCTGCTTGGGTTTACCACGGTGTTGCTGCTGTTCTTCACGGTGAAGCAATCCTTGGCAAACGGATCTGGCAGGGTGCGGTAGTCCTCTGGGTTCACTAGCGAGGTGTAGTCCAAGGCTAGGGTTAGCGGCTCGCCGAAGTTGTAGCTCTTGTTGGCCACCCTCACATCAGTAGTTTTTTTCTGAACGGTGATGGTTTTGACCACCTCGGCTGCATTACCGTAAGCCCCATAGGCCGGGCTAGTGGCGGTGAGGTTCGCAGTGCCAGGAACGCCGATTCTCAGCTCGCCATTGACCACAGAGGCCACCTCAGCCCTATCGCTGGTGACTACGGGTTCGTGGTTAGGCGATACGGATAGCTTAGCATCTACAGGATTATCCCCGTAGGTGTAGCTGAGGCTTTCCAAGCTCCAGGTGATGCTCTGCTCCATCGCTAGGACTAGCTCGTAGCTCTTCGTACTGCCGTTGGCAGCCACTACCGTCACTAGCTGGGGAGCGCTAAGATCAATTACGCTCTCGCCGCTAGTTAGCTTGGTGTCGCCCAGCATCAGCGATGCCCCTTGGGATACGAGGAAGGTTGGCTTCACCTTAGCGGGATCTACTACGCCCTTCGCAGCGGGGATTTTGATCTGTACCGTCTGCTCTGGGGAGGAAACCACGATGTCCTCGTTTAGCCCGTCATGGTTGCCCTTCTCGAGTTTGAATTCCGTGAGGTCGCACGCATTCGAGAGGTCTTCCTTGCGGGTTAG
>JABCOB020000120.1 GCA_013333835.2 Bacteroidia bacterium | reverse complement strand
TTGCTCTTTTCCTGGTAGTCTGCCCATGTCGTTTGGCATTGCATCTAGAAGGGGAGGGTATTAGCTGGATTTTGTGTAAAGAGGCTAGCAAGCGGAGAGGAGAAAGGAGTTGTGGGGAATGTTGAAATAGCCATCCATATTTTTCGGCAAAGATAGCTACTCGTTGGTTTTGCAGCAAGTGGCAGAGGAGAATCAGCACGCGCAGAAGAATGGAACGGGAGGAATAGCGAAAAAGGGGAGGATATTAAAATTGAGCCCTTCCTATATAACATCCCAAAATATTAATAATAATTATAACTGAAATATAATTTTAAAAGTGTATATAAGTAATTAATGTTTTTTTAAATTCCTTTCCATTTCGCTCTTCAATCTTTTGAATCCAATATGGGCGTTTATCGAAGGGAGCAACGTAGCATCGTGTTCATGCCATTTCGCCTATCCCCATATTCATGGCAGCGAACGGACAGATGTCTTCCGTCTCCCTCCACCGAGATCCCCCACTCCCCGCCCTTGCGCGTCTTTCTTGCTATCCACTGCGTATTCCCCTTGCTGTTGCGCCTTTCCATTCATGGCCCCATATTGCCGCTGGTGCATCCTAACCCTGCAGTATAACTATGCTAACCACTTCTGTAGGTTTCGGGGGGCATCCTCTTCCTGCTGGGACAAAGCCATGTAGGTGAAATTCGTTTCGAATCCCGCTTTGCCCTGCGCATCCCTGCCCATCACGTAGTGGAGGGTTCGAACGTTGCGAGAGTCTTTCCACCCCCTAGTAGCGAATGCGCTCCTAAAGAGCAGGTGAATGCCGTAGGTTGCCCGTCCCTCTCCCTAGCCTCCCTCCCATGCGCTTTTCCCCTACCTTCGCCCTACCAACCTGCTACCTGCGCCACTGCATCTTCGAATTCCGCTACCAAATTCGAAGATGCAGTGGCGCAGGTAGCAGGTTGGTAGGGCGAAGGTAGGGCGTTGGAGCGATTTGGGCTATTCCCTATTGCATTTGTCAAAGAGATTGTATCTTCGCGGTGCTAAAAGGCGGCCAGGCGTTATGCCCCAACGGTGTACGTGGCTGCCGCCGTTGAGTTCCCTAACCTAATACCCACATTCCTATGGCCATTGTGATTCCCCATCGTCCTAAGTACCGAGGCAGGCTGCATTATATCTACTACCTGCGTGGCGATACGCTCTGCCTGCGCACTCGTCCTACCAGTGTTGCCGATCCCCGCACCCCGGCGCAGATAGCCCAGCGGCTGAAAATGCGGTTGGCATCCCATTTCTTGTCGGGGTTTAAGCCGTTCGTAGAGCAGGGCTTTGCCCCCGCAGTGAAGGAGAATTTCCGGCGGGTGGGTGCGTACCATTGCGCGCTTAGCCACCTCATGCGCAACGCGCTGGTGGCGGTGGATGGCGGTATGGTTATCGATACCTCGCGGGTGTGCCTCGCGGAGGGTCGGGACAATCCCATGCTTTCACCCAAGGCCCGGCTAGAGGGCGAGGGCTTGCGCATTACTTGGCAGGGCGGGCTTCCCCGTGGCTGCCGCGAGGTGCTGGTTGGGCTCTGGAACCGGGATAAGGGCAAGGCAAAGTGCTATAATTTTTATGTTCAGGAGATTGATGGTTCAATACTCATCAAATTGCCAGAGGATTGGAAGGGTAATTCGCTGGATATATGGCTGGCGCCGATGGGGAGTGGAGAGCGGGGTAGATACAGCAGCGTGCATCTACAGCTTGAAGCCGATGTGCCTGGTAAGCAGAACGGTAAGCAACCGAAGCCGTTTCCTGGGCTCTCCGGTAGAATTCAGGATCTAAAGCTTGCAAGGAAGGGCAAATCAAACAGGTGTAAGCCGTTGAATCCTAGGAGGGTGAGGGCTGTGGATGTCTACTCGGGGGTAAGGCGCTTGTGATGGGATACCCACCGTCACCATCAGCTTGCTTTAGGGCATTGTAATATTGCGCAATGGGGATTCTAGAGCGCGGTGTAGGTCTTGCAGATGCGCTATCTGTTGAGGCGTTCTTTTCCCATCCATCCAAGCGCTTAATTGGATTTTTACCCCATCGCGTAGTATTCCTCGGAGGGGGAGGCGAAATGATGAGCAATGCCTTGATTACTAACATCATATTGTTTGAGTGTTTTTTTGCAGGGGTCATGGATTTCGTACAGGTTTCATCGTTGCATTAAATTCTTCAGCTATGCTACTACGTCGCCTTCCATTTTTCCTCTTTCTGCTGGTGCCCATGTGCGTGCTAGGGCAGTACTACATGCCAGCGAGCGGCCCAGGGCTAGTGGAGCGGCGGCAGGTGGTGTGCCCTCCATTCCACGTGGTGTATAGGCCGGGCGAGGATTCTCTGGCGCGGGCAACAGCCTACTACGCAGCCTACTACGCAAGTAGGTCTAGGCTTTCACCGCTTCGGGGTCGCGCTTACCCCATCCTTCTGCATCATGCGTCGCCGGTGGTGAATGGGCTGGTGGCATGGGCGCCCTCGCGCATGGAGTTGCACCCCCTCTCGGCGGGCGAGTGGGCTGTGCCTGTGCCGTGGCTGCAGCATCTCATATCGCACGAGGTGCGCCATTACTGCCAGATGAATGCGCTGGATAGGAAGTTTGTGCATGGGCTGTGGTTTGCGCTCGGCGAGCAGAGCGTGGCGTTGGCCTCTGCCGTTACCCCCTTGTGGTTTTTGGAGGGCGATGCCATTCATAATGAGAGTCGGCTAGCGGGCTATGGGCGGGTGCACAGCGCGGAAACCTACCAGAGCTACAGGGCCGATTTGCTCAGCCACAGGCGCCTAAGCTATGACCAGTACATATCGCGCTCGTACCGCTACAGCACCCCGAATCATTACGGCTTCGGCGCGGTGATGGTAGAGTACGTGGATGCGCGCTATGGCGAGGGGGTGTGGCCAAAGGTGGTGGAGTACACCGCGAAGTACCCCTTTGTTCTCTTTCCTTTCCATTTTGGTTTAAAAAGGCAAACTGGACACACTCGCCACCAGCTGTTTAACCAGGCTCTTGGGCTGATGGATTCGCTCTACAGGAAGAATGTGCTAGGGGATTTTGACACAGTGGATTACCCCGAGCAAGGGTACCAACGTCAGCGCTATCCGCATTTTTCGCCCACCACGCAGAGCTACTACTTTTGGGAGAGCGACCCCGCCAATACCATTGGGCTCTACGAACGCGATAGCACAGGAGGCGCAAGGCTTCTCTACGAGCCAGGCGCTATGGCATCGGCGGTGCGCTACGCAGATACGTTGGCTACCTACACGGAGCTTGTGCCGCATCCTATATGGGGGCGAATCAATAGGCATAGGATCGTGTGCATCAACCTAGTAACTCAAAAATCCTACATTATCCATGCGAGCGATGCCGTGGTGGTATCGCCCATTGCCCGCCCTGCGCTTGGGGAGGTGGAGTACGCGGGGGTTACTGCGGGGGGGCGATATAGCTTGGTGAGGGTGGGGATTAATGGGTTGGACAATAGAACAATAGGTGGCGAAACCGAGAGGGCTACTCTACCCACGGGCTATGAGATACGTGAACTGGCACCAGGGAGGAATAGGAATGAAACGCTAGTAAGGGCAGTGAACCAGCTTGGTAGCATGATTATTCTCTACAATTGGGATCAGCATGGCTACCGAGTTCTGTACGGGCCTAAGCTGGTGGATATCTCAGGGTTAAATGCAGATAGTTCAGCTATCTACTTCAGCGCGAGCTACGCCTACGCAAGGCGAGGTTTCAGGGCGGAGTGGCCTGCCGATAGTGCTGAGGCTTTAACCCCTGTGCTGCTCGCCCTGCCGGGCTATGGTGTGGAGGATATAGAGGCAAGGGGTGGGGAGCGCATTCTCTACTCAGCCTTTACGCCCAATGGCTATCGTATTCAGGAGGATAGCCTACATGGCACTGTGCAGGTGCAGGATTTGATGTACGATAATAGGGTGTTCCCCATGCCTGCGACGGATATCTACCCTCGCCTTAGCGGGCAAGCGAGCACGCTAGGGGTAGGGCAAGATTCCACTTCAGGTTCGCATCAGCTAGCAGTTCATGGAGAGGATGATACGGTGCAATTGCTGAAGAGAGAATACAAAACATCGCCGTACAATCCTCTGCTACATGCCATTCGCATTCATAGCTGGCTTCCATTCTACGCAACGCCAGAGTCGAGTAGCGACTTTTTGCGGAACTCCGATCTTGGGGTGACGCTTCTATCACAGAATACCGTGGGCACATTGGCGCTGTCCGGGGGCTATTTCTACCGACAGACGCATGGGGTTGGGTTCCAGGCCGTGTGGCGGGGTATATGGCCGCATGTGTCCTTTTACGGGGAGTGGGGCGGAGAACCCCGCCTGTGGCAGGGGCGACGGTCGGTTCTGGCCAAGGGAACACGGCTAAGCGGGAATCTAGCCCTCCAGTTCCCCCTACGCTTTAGGCGGGGCGCCTACTTTTACTCTACGGGCCTCACGCTGCAGGCCCAGGCAAATAATAACTGTAGATATCATCCTATCGATTTTACGCTTCACCGTGCGGAACTCCGGCTGGGGGCATCGCTGTCATTCTCTGTGGGTAGGATTCTTGCGGCGCGCGACCTGTACACCCGTTTGGGATTTTCCATCGCGGGCGGGGTCTTCTACCAGCCGCTTTTTGGAGGGACGCTAGGCCCAACCTACAGGGTGCGGGCTGCGGCCTACCTGCCGGGGGCGTTCCCCAACCATAGCCTGCGCGTGGGGACTGAGGTGGTGTGGCAAGGGGAGGCGCAGCTCCGGGAGATCAGGAGTTTTAATCTTACGGGATTGCAATACGGGGCGCCGTTGGCACTCCGCATCGGAACGGGGATGCGCACCTACTCAGGCATCTATGCGCTGCCGCTGGGTTATCCAGATCTCAATGCGGGTTCTTGGGTATACCTAAAGCGGTTTACTGCAGAGCTTAGCGTGCATTACACTAAACTCTATGGTGTAGAAAAGCCCCGCCAATACCGACTGGTGGGGCTAGCGCTTATGGGCGATATGGTATTCTTCCGCACGGCCTACCAGGCCACCCTCGGGGTGCAGGCCTACTACTCGCCCTATGGGGATCGGCTGGGCGCGCGCGCCAGTGATGTGTGGAGCGTGCGCGCGGTGGTCAATGTAGACCTGCCGCCGGCGGGGCTGTAGGCGTGGGGGGCTGCGTCGCTATAAAGACCGTAGGTTTCCGTTGGAGGGAGGCATGAAGGCTGGAAAACGACGCGGCACGCCGCTATTAAAAACCGTAGGCCTCACATGGGCGGCAAGGCATGCGCATGGTTGCGACAATGGACGGCATTTGGCTTGCAATGCCATCCCCGCAATGCCGACTGTAGGGGCAGTGTCTTCGCGGTTTTCGCGCAGATTCCCCGCCCATCTGCTCTTACCCATCAAAAAATGGGGGAGTGTCTAAAAAGACACTCCCCCATCCCTGCCTACCCCTAGAGATTGTTAGTCAGCTTCGTCAAAAAAGGGTTTACCGCTTTGAGGAGGCAGGGAATACCACGCGGAATCCGACATCGGATAATAGCGCATCGGGTCGCTCGGAGCCGCGCTTTGCAGATCGGTTAACGAGGAAGGGTTCGAAGGCAGAGCCACCGCGCGCCACGCGTTTCTCGCCCTGCGTAGGGCCTGTGGGATCTTCGGCAGCGTCGCCTTTGTACGGTGCAAACCAGTCTGCGCACCATTCCCATACATTCCCGTGCATGTCATACAGGCCCCAGGCGTTCGGCTTCTTTTTCCCCACCTCGTGGATGTGGAGGTTGTGCTCATCCTTACTGCTCACTTTAAACCAGGCATACTCCTTCAGCTTTTCCACATCTGGATCGCCGAAGCAGAAGGCCTTTTCGCTCCCCGCTCTGCAGGCGTACTCCCACTGCGCCTCCGTGGGCAGCGAGCCACCCGCCCAACGAGCGTACTCGTCGGCACCGTACCATGACACGAATACCACGGGATGGTTTGCGTATTCTGCCGCCACTGTCCATTGATTGCCCTTGTAGGTTAGGCCCATTTCAGAGCTTTTGACCACTATTTGCGCCCCGTGGCTCTTAGTGGTGAATTTCCCGTCGGCCTTCACCCCCTTCTCGTTGAGGAACTCCGCGAACTGGGCGTTCGTAATCTGGCAGGTGCTCATGTAGAAATCGCGGGTGAGCTTCACCTCGTGCTGTTTCTCGTCGAGTTTGAATTCTTGATCATCCTTGGGAGTTCCCATCTTGAAGGTCCCCGCGGATATTTTCACTACGGACACTTTGAATTCGGGCTCTTTTGGCTTGTTGGGCGAGTTGTTATCCTTTTTGCATCCACCTAGGATCATTAGGAGGGATACGGGAATGATAGCCAATGCACTGCTTACTTTCATGTGTTGTGTCGATTGGTTATTAGATCCCAAAGATAGCGAATTGCATTCAATTGTGCAAATTCTAACAGCCATTCGCAGGGCTAGATTTTACCCTCGTTCGCCATTTCTACCAGTTGCGCGGCTACCTGTTTGGGGGGAATCCCGCGGGTATTGAGCGAGGTAATTTCACCAGAGTGGGTAGTGAGCGTGTAGTCATACTGGCGGTCGTAGTAGGCTAGCGTTTGGGATACCGCCTCGTGGAAATTTCCGTGCTCAATGCTTTGTCGGCACCGTTTTACCTGGTCGCCCCCCATGCGGCGGGTGATTTTTTCGAGGGCCTCGATGATTGCTTCGGGAGGGAAAACGGTGTAATCCCGCACTAGCCTAGCCACGCGTTCCTCGAACGAGGTTTCTACTCTTACGGTGCGGCTCGTGAGCATATGGCTATAGAAAGGTCTGGGCACAAAGATTCGCCCAATGCTGAGGCTTTCCCCCTCTACCCATACGCGGCGGTGCGGGTTGAACCCTGAGAGGATCTGGTGGAGGTTGTTCTCAAATTGCTCTGTGCTGGGCTGCTCAGCTTGGCCAAGCGCACCGAAGGCAGAACCCTTGTGATGCGCTAGCCCTTCGAGGTCTACCACCTGCTCATTGAGCTGCGCGAGGTGCTGAAGGATTTCGGTTTTTCCTACCCCCGTGCGCCCGGCGAGTACTATAAGCCGCCACGGGTACTCAAAGGCACTATGCACCAAAGCCCTGTAGGCCTTGTAGCCGCCAGTTAGCAGGATGGGTTCTACCCCCGAGCGGGCAGCTAGCCACGCGACGCTTGCAGAGCGCATGCCGCC
This sequence comes from Bacteroidia bacterium, assembly GCA_013333835.2. Lineage (GTDB taxonomy): Bacteria > Bacteroidota > Bacteroidia > Bacteroidales > CAJPTX01 > Bacteroides_D. The sequence continues at coordinate 465 of JABCOB020000120.1, read as the reverse complement.
CCGCCAGCAGTGGATGCGTACCGCCCCGCTGTGCGCAAGTGCCAAGAGAGCCCTGCGGAGGGCATCCATGCGTCCGTCTACAAGGCTGAATCCTAGTTCTACAGCGGCTTTTTGCCCCTTTTTGGTGTAGATAGTGCCCACCTCTGCGCGCTGCTCATCGGTGAACAGGGGTACATTCACCGCGCCGGGGATGTGGCCACGGGCATACTCTGCTGGGGCGCGCACATCGGCAATGCCCCCCGCATGCGTAAGGGCTAGGTAGGTGTAGGCATCCACGGAGCAGGGTCTAGCGGGCGATGGGTGTAGGAAGGGAAATTCTTGCTGCATAGAGGCTCGGGTCATTGGCTGAAAAGTTGCATGGAGATCTCTGCAAAATTCCCGTATGGGTTCAATCTTTTATAGGGCGTCTTTCTCCTTCTTGCGGTAAAAAGATTTCAATCATGCAATGCAGATTTTCGAAGACCG
>JABCOB020000119.1 GCA_013333835.2 Bacteroidia bacterium | reverse complement strand
GAGGAGTTCACGGGAATGCTGGCTATAGTAAACCCTGCTGGCGTAGGCTTGTTTAGCGTTACACGTCCCTTCACCACATTGCCCTCGGCATCTACCACAGAGTGCTTAGCCTCATCGTAGCGGGCGCCTGTGGGTTCTATTATGCTCATTTCACCTTTCAGCTTCAGGGATACATGGGCTATTGCGCCCGCTTTACCCTCGGCCTGTAGGTATTGAACGGCCACTTCCAGCTCTTCGGCATCGGAGCCTACTATGCCATATTTCTCTCCTGTGGCCGTCACCCCAGAGCCGTATTTTAGGGTAAGCTTAGCATCCCGCTGTAGCTCTATGGCGTTGCCCTGCGTGGAGGTGAAGGATAGCATGCCGTCTGTGCTGGATTGGAGGGTTATCAGCTTTGCTTGTCGGTTGAGGAGTAGCCCCGAGGTAGTCGATTTCAGCTGGGCATTGCCTCTGAAGTCTATGGTGTAGGTAACATCATCATCGTTCGTAATCTCTAGGGCCGGGGAGTCGCCGCCATCTATTGTGGCATTATTCCCTAGGTATAGAGTATAGTTTGCGAATCGGATGTTGCCAGTGGCCTTGGAATTTCCCAGCGCGGCGGTGAGGTCAGAAGCGTTGAGGTCGGTAATCTGTAGCCCTGCGATGCGTACCCCAAAGGCCATGCCGATCTCCACTTTGCTCTTTATGGGAGTATTGGTGGCATCAGTGAGCCCCAGCGAGCTGACGATAGCACCCGAGGGATCCAGTATGGATACGGGAGGGTCTAGCACGGGTTCTACGCCTACTATAGCCCCCTCTGCGCTGCTGGCAATGGTGGTGCGGCTCTGGATATAGAGTTGGCTGCTGGGGGTACCCGCTATGCCGTGCTTGGCGCCATTCAATATGCAGGTTATATTCGCCCCGAGGGAAAGCTGCGCATCCACCAGGTTAAAGGCGTTCGCTGGGCTCGTTACAGTGAGGGTAGAGGTGGGAACGGGCGAACCGCTGCTATGCGCCACGGTGGCCAGCGCGTAGCTGCCTAGCTCCACGGCATTCACCTTGCTGGAGAGGGTGCAGCTGCCCACGAGCGCTAAGTTTAGGGTTCGCGATTCGAGTAGGCGTATGGCCGGTTTCTCACCGCCGTTGATGCTGGCGTTGTCGCCTAGCCAGAGTTCATGGGTATCGGTGTTGAAGCGGGCTTCGCCGCTGAGAATATCGGGGCCTAGCGTGCTGACGAGGTCACCCGCATTCGCCCGGGTGATGGGAATCCCCGCAATCTCTAGCCCGAGCGATTCCTCTATCTCGAGCGTCTCCTCCACTAGTTGCCCATCGCTATTTTTTACCCCGTGCGGGTTGTCTACCGCAGCGCCCTTTGGTGTGACTATGCTGCAGGAAATGAGCGAGACATTGGCATCGGCCAGGCAGATTCCCTTTTTCTTTACCTGATTCTGGTCGTTGGTGATTCTGGCCTGGAGGGTAAGGGAGGCCGCTCGCACCCGGAGCGTAGTCTGGGGTTGGGCATCGCCCTGTATGGCCCATACCATCTTGTCCTGCACATTGGGGTTCTCCTCTGGGAGTTTCTGCTCAGCCACTATGAGTACCGCCCCGCCGTTTATGACCAATTCGGCTTTTGTGAGCTTAACCCCATGCGTAGTACCCGTGATGGAGAACATGCCTTGGGTGCGGCTTTTTATGGTGAGCTTCACCCCTTCGGGGAGTACTATCCCCATCTTCTGGGAGCTTATGGAGCCCTGCTCGCCCTCTACCACTAGGGTGTACTCGCCGGCCTGCGTGAATTCTAGCGCATTCTCCTCTCCAGCAGATAGGGTTACATCGCTGAATTCCAACGTTTTCTCTGTAGCTTTATAGACGATACTCCCGCTGGTGAGCCTACTGGACCCTAGGGCGGCGTCCAGCGCGTTCGCATTCGCGTCGGTCACCTCTACCCCGGCTATTTTGAATCCGTAGCCATCGGCTAGCGCGTGTTGACCTCCCAGGAGCAGTGCTCCCCCCAGCAGCCAGGCGACTAGGGTTCGAAGGTATTTGATGTGTAGCATGTAAATGTACTGTATGTTTGTTAGTTACTAGTGATTTACCTGTCCATTCTAGGCTGCAAAGGTACACACCTCGGCCGTTGTGGCCATATGGGCATCCGCTACGCCCCATAGTAGAGTAGCCTTGCATATGGAACCATAGAAAGCATGATGATTTAGTAAAGGGGAACGGAATACTATTCCCTGTAGCATAGGAATTTACAATATACAATCTGTTTGTAAATTGTTCTGAACTGTACACATCTTTCCTCTCATGTTAACCAGGATGTTCTTCCATTTTCCAAGCGCTATTTTCCCAATTTGTTCCCAGGTTCTCAAAATAAAAATACCCAAAAATAGGCATAGGGTCAGACGGGGGCGAGCTCGGGAAAAGGCGGCAGACGACCCAGCAGCTGCACCAGCTTGTAGAGGCGATCTGTTCCCTTTTTGGGGTATCCATCCAGGGGGCAAAGCCGTACCAACTCAATACCAACTTAACACCAACTCTAGTGCACCCTCGGATTTTGGCATGAAATCCGAGGGTGCAGCGGCCCTGGTACGGCGATGGTACGGCGCATACCCAGATGAAACCCCTATTTGTGGGCGCTGGAAAACGCATCGTTCGGGCGGGGCTGTGCATCGTGTGCGGGCTACGGATAGGGGGCTGGTGGTAAATATTCGCGGGGGTTATGCGGTCTCCTCCAAAATAGCTACCTTTGCGCAACGTAAAGGCTAAAATGGGT
>JABCOB020000118.1 GCA_013333835.2 Bacteroidia bacterium | reverse complement strand
GCCTGCACTTGGGGTAGCTGTAAGTTCTACCTCGCCACCATCGTACCAGTTGCCAGAGGTAAGTGTCGTGCCATCGCTTACACGGGTGAGGCCGATGGTACAGTCAGTGGCCTTGGTGAATTGCACAAGGTACTTCGCCGCCTTCCACTTGGCGTAGAGGGTAGTGTTGGCCGTTACCCCACTCTCCCAACCTGTAAATGGCGTATTGCCTGTGGCATCGGTACACCACCCTTCAAAGCCCGCACCCTCCTTGGTAGGGGCAGCCGGCTTGGCGAATTTGACGCCGCTCTCCACGGTAATATCAGGTACTGAGCTTCCACCCTGGCTATCGAAATGGACGGTGAACGTCTGTGCCGAGGGATTCTGAGTCCACTTGGCATGGAGTAGGAAGTTATGGAGGACATTGTTGAGCCCACTAGGGGTTTTAGTCAATTGGGCATCCTCATACCAGCCGACAAAGGTATAGCCAGGACGGGTGGTTTTATACCGGGGTTCAGTTAGCTCAATATTAGTATCTTTTATCACCTCTCGGGTGGGGACGGGGCTACCGCCATGCGTATTGAACTGGATGGTAAATCCCTGCGAACCCAGCCCATTGTCATCCTCCACAGTCCAACCGATCCTCTCGAGCTGAGCCACGGCTAGCTTGGCAGCCCTCGTATGCGTGCGTCCTGGTGCGCTGATGTACACATTGGGGGAGAGTTCGCCCATTGCGGCCAGCTTGCCCCAAGCGATTAGCATCTTATCCCAGTGCTCGGTAGAGAATGCAGAGTTCGTTAGTATACCCCCCGCACGCAGAAGACTTTTTGGCCTCCATTGGCTAAGATCACAATTGAAGGATGTTGCCTCGCTGAACATAACCTGCATATCCTCCATTGAGGAAACATCCCAGCCCGAGATATCGCTGTTGAACTGTTTGCACTGCCAGAACATTCCCGAGGCATTCTTCACCTTGGAAACGTTCCACGCGCTCAGATCCCCAGTGAATTTCTCATTCTGCCTGAACATCTGCCGGGTAGAGGTGGCGTTGCCCATATTCCAGGTTTCAACATCCGCATTGAGACCTACGCAGGAGAGGAAGAGGTCTGTGAAGTCCTCCACTCCGCTCACGTCCCAATCCTTCAGATGCCACACCGCGGGATTCCCCTGGCTGAGCTGTACGCATCCGTCAAAGAGCCCGCTGAGATCTTTTGTCGCCAGCGTGGGGGCCTTCACCGCATCGGGAAAGTCAGGGTCGTTATCGAGCGGGAGCTGCGTCAGGATTCTTGCCCCGCGAAATCCCGCCTTGAGCTTACTCCAAGCGGCATCGCCCCAGGAAACTATGCGCTGCAGACGCCCCTTGTCGCCAGCAGGATTATCATTGATGTCCAAGCGGAAGCCCTCTAGCCCAGCCCCCGTCACCCGGACGTAGAATTCGCCCTGCTTCCCGAAGTCTATGTAGAGCGGATTCTCCGCGGTCATATCCTGCGGGGCAGCGTTGACCTTGGTCCAGTTGCCAGCGGCGAGCTTGCTAACCTCGCAGAACTCCACCGTCAGCTGCATCCCGATCACGGGGAAGTAGAGGTGCGTGTTGTCGGTACGGTTGGGATTGCGCGTCCCGTTCACGAACACTTCGTCACCAATAGGTGCGGTGTTCCACTTTGTGATGAAGGGCTTGTTGCCCTGCGCCCAGAGACTCGCCAGTGGGCTTAGTATAAGCAGGAAGAGTAGGATTCGTGCCGTTTTCATGCTGCCATCTGTTATATGAATCGTGCGCGAAGATAGTGGCTAATCTGGAGATTGGTATGTGTAAATGACGAGGTGCGTAGAAAAGATGGTGAATGGAGAGGAATGGAAGGCCACAGGGCGATAAAACCGCGAAAGAACCCAATGGCGGTGGTTGAATTGTTAATTACTCTAGCGCTTGTCTTCCAGAGGTAGCCCAATTTCCCAATGGCCCAGGTAGGAGAGCTGTAGATAGCCGTCCATTCTCTTCCCTATTTACGGCTCAAAGGTAGTGAAAATACGGCTCATCGTGGCCCGAAACGGGAATGTAAATGGGCCGAATCCCCCAAAAGGTTGCCCCGTATTGCTCGCGACGCAGCATTATAGTACTCGCGACGCAGCATTACAATACTCGCGACGCGGCACGCCTCGTCGCTACTAACGCCAAGGCGCCCGATCATCTCAGAAGGCGTACCCCACCTGCAGGTAGAGATCCCCATTCTTCCGTACCGGCCTGAATGGAGAGTCGACACCCGCGAATATCGCATGCGCCCCCACCTTCACCTCCAAGCCATCTATCGGCAGCCAAGCCACCTCGGGCAGCCAGAATATGGTGCTGCACGCTTTAAGCCGGTTGAAATCCTTCACCTGCACCGTGCCATTGAGCAGGGCCACCTTCCATCGCTCGGCGGGCGACTTCCACTCAAGCACCCACGCCAGCCAGTCGGTAAGGTTATCGCTACCGGCCTCGTGGGCAAATCCGTGGGCATACTGCACATTCATGTACAGGTTTACGGGGAAGGTGTAGTCCAAACCGAAAGTGTATTTTGCATACGGGCTTGCGCTAAGCACTGTGGTATCTGGCAGGGTGGGCGTTAGAGTGCCGAGCGGACTGCGCACCGTAGCCGTAGGGCGTACCACCACTTCTGAGGGGATAAAGAGCGCCCCCTCCCCCCAGATCCCCACATTG
>JABCOB020000117.1 GCA_013333835.2 Bacteroidia bacterium | reverse complement strand
CTCTAGAGGATCTGTGTGGTAAAGAGTTCCGGCCCACGAGGCGCACCACACCTGGTCGCCAGGATCAACGTACAGGCAGCTTAAAGCCTCCTCTTCCCCCCAAGTGGCATTGAAAATCTTAGAGCCGACGCTCGATGGCACGCCCCCCGGCTTGGGCAACAGCGAAGTGTAATCGCCCGTGGAGAGCAGCCAATGCGAAGTGGCAGCCCACAGGTTTCCCTGCGTGTCCACCCCCACCTGCGTTGGCGTAGCTAGGCTGTTGAGCGGTGGTGCCAGAACCCGCAGGAGCGAGTAGCCCTGCACGCCAGACGAAGCTACGTATGCAGACGGATCTATCGCCATGAGCATCTCCACAGAAGGCGAAGCCACCCAGATCTGCCCCCCGGGTGTCAATGTCATACGGCTCGCCTTTCCAGACATCCCGCCTGGTAGGGGAAAATTTCTCCATTCGCCCTGCGCCGATCTATACACCAGCCTATTAGAATTTTCACCCGCCACCATCCACCACTCACCGCTGGGGGTTACCAGCAGGTCGACCACCGGGCTGACATTCCCATTGGGCAACGAGGGTATAGCACCAGAAAGGGCATTGTGCACTGCAATTCGTTTCTCCCCCTGATACTCAAAAACCCCCGCATCTGACGTGGCTACTAAATAGCGCATACCGTCGGCATCCAGCACGGCCACAGCCCCAGCATCATGGGCATCGGAGGCATACACTGTAGTATGCTGGTTACCAGACTCTAGGTAGAATTGGAATGGGCGGTTAAGCGGCTTCCCATCACGACTATAACCGCCGGCAGTAACCACAAAGCCACGCTCGCCTAAAGAAACCACCCTGTAGGCTGTGGAGAACTGGGGCGTGCTGGCGTATAGAGCCTTATCCTCTCCACCTACCAGCATTACCAGCCCCTTCCTACGGCTGGCTAGGTAGAGTTGGAGCTCGCTATCAAGGAGCATTGCGGCTGGCTCAAGCTTCTTATCTACGGGTTGCGATGCATCGTTCCAGAGTATCGATATCGCCCCCTCATGCTCCACCGAGCACACCCGTTCACCATTCGTGTAGTAGAACTTCCCCCCACCAGACATGAGCGAATAAAAACGCCCCAACCGGCTATTCGGCAGCACTTCCCATGTATCGAGCAGCGTGCCTACCCGTAGAGAGCTGTCCACGCCATTGGACGTGTAGGCCAACATATGCCCCATGGTGTCATACGCAAAATCCAGCACGTTGAACCCCTGTAGCAGGAATGGCGCAAATGCCACTGGCGATTTCAGCGGGAGCTTAGCCCGGTATATGCCGTCGTCCGTGGCTAGCAGCATTCCACCGTTGCGCACCACAAAGGTGTAAAGCTTACACTCCGCATCAGTCACAGGATTCCACACCCTATAGCTGCCCAGCACCTGGGGAATGCTCGGGTCAATCTCTACCACCCGAGTGCGCGATAGAACATACACCCTATCGCCCCACACCGCCACATTGCGCAGTGAATCCATAGCCCCTGTAGCAAGATCCTCAGCCAGCGTGCACAATGTTGACAGGCGCCTTCCCACCAAGAAATCTAGCACCCCGTCTGAGTAGGCCACCACCTGCAGATCAGCTTGGGGATCATAGCAACTCGCAGCTATGCTCGATCCTGATAATCCCCCCACGCAGGACAGGCGCTCTACGCTTCCCGTAGCGCAATTATAGCGCAGCAATGTAGCGGGTGTTTGTAGCGTAATGCCCTCCTTGCCCGGGTAGAGCGCCACTCCGCACGAGTAGGAAAGGTGATCGGTCCACCCCCACCACTGCGACTGGGCAGCACATAGCCCAGCTAGCATCAACAGCCAAACGGTAAGGAAAAGAGATCGCAATGAGAAGCGCATGGGTGGTTCTATCAAAAGCTAATGAGACCCTCAACCAACGATACTATTCAATAAAAGCTCCAGCCTCTAGGTAGCAAAGGGGAATTCTTGTACATGCAAACCCCTAGAGTTCAGATAAAAACACCCTCATCTTCTCAACAGCACGCCCGCGGTGGCTCAGCGAATTTTTCACCTCCAACGGCATCTGGGCAAATGAGAGTTCATACCCCTGGGGGCGAAATACCGCATCGTAACCAAAGCCCCCCTCACCCGTGGGCTGCTCCAAGATCTCACCATCTACCCTCCCCTCAAATTCATGCCGCACCCCGCCAATAATCAATGCGATTACCGTCCGGAAACAGGCCTTGCGATTGGCGATACCCCGCATTTCGCGAAGTAGCTTGGCCATGTTGTCGGCAAACGAGCAGCCAGGCCCGGCGTAACGTGCAGAATATACCCCCGGCGCACCGCCCAGAGCCTCCACTTCCAGCCCCGTATCGTCTGCAAAGGAATCGATCCCCGTCCGCCTCCATACGAACTCGGCCTTCTGCCACGCATTGCCGCTGAGGGTATCATGCTCCTCGGGTATCGGCTCGGTAATCCCTGCCTCGGTGGCTGTGCGCAGGAGGCATACTCCCCTGAGCAGAGAGGCTACCTCCTGCACCTTATGGGCATTGTGGGTGGCGAATATCAACTCTCGCACGGCTGGGCGGTTTGGCTAGGATTCACTATCAGCACCGGCACATCGCCCGCCTCTTGGATCAGGTGGCGCTCATGCGGCTCTAGCATATAGCGATCCGGACGACGCGGGTCGGGCGTAGACGACACCACCACCATATCGGCCTCCACCTCCTGGCAGTAGCTCAGCACCTCTATGGAAAACTCATCGCGCCCCGGGACATCGTAGCGCACCCAGCGCGCACCCAGCTTCTCGAGTAGCCCTAGCGTGCGCTCTAGGTTCAGCTCTAGGCGTTCGAGGAGCTCAGGCTCATTCACCGAGGGAAGCACCAAGTGGAACATGGGAGCATAGCTACGGCATAGCGCAGGAATCCAGCTGGTATCGCCCCCCTTGGCATCGGTGTAGTCTATCGGGAGCACTATATCCTCCAGCTTCTTACGGGGTAGCGGCCTCTGCACCACTATAAAGGGTACTGTGCCATAGCGGAATATACGCAGCGTCTCCGATTGCTTTTGCCCCTCGGGGTCTCCCACCTGCTCAGAGCCCAGCACTATGAACTCTGCCGACTCATCTACGGCCACCCGGGCTATGGTCTCCGCCACCTCCCCGGGCACTGTCAGCACCTTCAGGGGGAGGTCGTCAGGCACCTCTTGCGTGAAATCGGCTAGCTGCTGCTGCGCTCCAGCAGTACCCTCGCCAGGCTCGGGAATATGGAGCACCGTGAGCGAGGCTGAAGAACGCTCGGCCAACAGCACCGCCAGCTCCAGCGCGTAGTCGCACTCTGGCGTAAACTCTGTGGGTACTAGTATTGTGGGTAGCTTACCTCTCTGCGCGCTGCGCAAATGGGGGTCTGCCAACGGATTAGAATCCCTCTCGCATTGGCAATGGTCTGATCCTTCCGAAGGAGGAACGTTCATAAGGGTTACATTAATGGTTGCGCAAAGGTAGGGATTTTTCGGGAAATGCCAAGCGGGGAAGAATTGCCTATGATTGTGGCGGATTGCAATTGCAACGGGACAGCGCACACGAACTGCATCAGTGCTACCACTTCCTGGGTATAAAAACGCCCAGCAGCCTAGGCTGCTGGGCGTTTAAAATTGCGCAATCTGCTAATTAGTAACCTGGGATCTGCGTTATATTAGGATTTGCCTGGCGTTCTCTTAGTGGCACAGGATAAGAGAACAACTTGTCTCCATATTCCGGCGACTGTTTCGAAATTTTTTTGTATATCGAACACGGCGGAACGTCCTTCCGAGCCCGGGAGAGATCATCAAATCGCAACCCTTCGAAGCAGAATTCACGCTGCCGCTCAAGAAGGATATTATCAAGATTCGCTACGGTATATGGGGTAGCTCCACGTTCGTTAGCTATACTATTGAGCGCAGTAAGCGCATCAGCAGCATTACCAAGATTCATCAGAGCCTCAGCACGCATAAGTATCACCTCCTCATAACGGATGACTGGAATATTGTCATCCCCCACCTGCCATCTGGTAAATTTTCCAAGATTTGCAACATAGTATGGAAGGCTTCCCTCAGAACTTTCAAGAAGAAGTCGATTCGTGTCGATCATCTCGACCCCACCTCGTACATCGGAAGGTTCAAAGCAGTTTTTCAGCTCCGGGGTACACACCACATCGCCATAGCTATCGCCATTATAGATATTGGCCAAGCACTCTAGACCGATGTTGTCACTCTCGCTGTAGGCAATCTCAAAAATGGAGTTCTGGTTGAGCTTCTTCTTCCACGATGCAATATATTCAGCCTTCTTCACTATGTTATATTTCCCCGAGTTCACCACGGCCTCAGTCGCCTCTTTAACCACGGCCCAGTCCTCAAACCATTGGGCCACACGAGCCTTTTCGGCATAGGCTGCCCATTTGGAAAAATAAACCTTTTCTGGTTTATCACCGTCGAGCATCTCGATAGCCTTATCCAGATCGACATATAGGAGGCGTTTTACCTCCTCAGGTGCCGTCCGAGCAGGCTTACTGTTTGTACCCTTAAATTCTAATACATAGGGTATTCCGGGATCAGTATTACCTGCTACGTGCATCCCTCCAAATAATTTGAGGAGATCAAAGTGTGCTAAAGCGCGAATTCCGTATGCCTGCCCAACCACACTCTGTTTGTCCGCTGCTTCTCCGTCAATATTCGCATTCTCAAGCGCAATGATGGCGTTACAGGAAGCTACGACCTTATACATCTTTACCCATGTACCGAGAATGGTTGCATTGGTCTCCACAATATTGGACGTCCCTTCCGCTATGAACCGCCCTGACATGCCATTCACTCCACAGTTATCGCCGCGAAGCTCTCCATAGATAATATAATTGCGCCCATAGTACTCCTCATCAGAGAGCAAGTCATACACTCCATGAAGAGCTCCTTGAAGAGCCGCAATATCCGTAATATCCCTATTGGCATCTATCGAACTATTCTGCGAGGGCTCTAGCCAATCTTTCGTGCAACTGGTGACTAGTGCTGCTGCTAGGACAGCCGGCAAGACTAGTCGAAACAAATGTCTTTTCATGTTAAAAATCTCCTAGAAATTCATATTTATACCAAAAGAAATGGTGCGGAAAACCGGGGCATAGTAATCTGCAAACCCATCCAATCGCACTTCCGGATCAAAATCCACCTCAGGATCAAAAGCATGGGTGAACAGGTTAGTGCCACGAGCGTAAATGCTAATAGTGCCCGGATACTTAATCCGATCCAGCATCCACCGAGGGATGTGATAGCCGAGCGTAAGGTCTTTGAGGCGCACATAATCGCCACGCCGAAGCATATTGTCTGCCAACCCGACGTATCTGTGATTCGCATTATAAGCGTACACTGGGTATTTGGTCTGATCACCAGGCTTCTGCCACATGTTTCCGTAGAGTTTCTTCGGAGCGTGCCCCTTAGCAATGCTACTAGCATTGTCGCCCAATCCTGCGAGATCTGGAGATGATACCACACGGTGGCCACCCGCAAAATAAAGGTTGGCATCCATATAGACACCCCAAGCATCAGCGTGAAGTGTCACCCCACCACTGTAGGTCGGTACGGAGCTGTAGCCCGTCCAGTGCTTTTTAGCCTTAGAAGGATCTGAGGTCTTTTCCTGATGGGTTGAATCTTTCCACCACATCGGAAGTCCTGTTTGGGGATTTACCCCGGCATATTCCCGAAGATACCATTCACTAATTTTATGATTCTCATCGGTTCTTTTCCAATTCGACGAGATAACCAAGCGTGTGCCGGTAGCATCCTTCGCAAGTTTAGTCACCCTATTCCGAATGGTAGCGATGTTAAACCCAAGGTTCAAATGGTAGTTCTTATTACGGAGTATCGCGAACTCCAGGAGAGCTTCCACCCCGCGATTATTCATCGCTCCCACATTCATCAGAACTGTAGAGAATCCTTGGGTACGCGATAAGGGGACATTCTGTAGCAAATCGGTAGTTTGCTTATAGTAGAAGGAGACAGATCCGGAGATCCGATCTTCAAGCACCCCAAAGTCCAAACCGATATCGAAAGTGGAGTTCTTCTCCCACGTCAGGTTGGGATTCCCATAGCCCGAAAGAAGCCCAGCAGGTTTCTGGTTATAGGTAGCTCCAAAATCCAAAAGAGATTGGTAGCTATTACGCGTAATGTCCGAGTTACCACTCACGCCCCAAGAACCACGGAGTTTAAGATTATTAATCACTCCCACAATTGGTTCAAAGAACGGTTCTGTATGGATATTCCAAGCTAAGCCTATCGACCCGAAATTCCCATATCGTTTATCAGTCGGGAAGTTTGAGGATCCCTCACGACGGTAAGTAAGATCGAGTATGTAGCGCCCTAGATAGCTATAATTGGCCATTCCAAGGTAAGCCACATTACTCCAATCATCATCAGATTCGTTTACGCTAAAATTAGACGACGTGGACGACAGCAGATTGAGCTTATCGTGTGGTACTCCATACCCAGAACCTCCAAGCCGAGTATAATGGTTACGCTGATACTCCATCAAAACCATCAGCGAGAGCGCATGATCATCCAAGAAGGTGAAATCGTAGCTCAGAGAATTCTGTGTCACGTAGTTGTAATTGGTCATCTCATTGCGCACAGCAATCCCTCCTACCTTTTTCCCCTCCGCGTAAAGACGAGAGTAGTACTGCTTGGTATTGGCAAGGTAGTAATCCAACGATAGAAGGGTCTTGTACTTCAGCCCTGGAATAATGGTAGCTGTAAGAGAGTTGGAGGTAATACCACGAACCATATCCTGCCAATTGATACTGTGCTTACTTACGTATTCGTAGTTCTGCAACGTAGATGGCAAGACGAGATTAGGCTTCCCCACACTATCGTAAGGCGAAGTCCACGGGTCAAGAATCCACCAAGCCCGGTAGGGGTTACTATAATAGCTCGACTGCTCCGCCGTAATCCCATCCTGCCGATTGTAGGCCAACTTATTCTGCGTCTCGAATTTCAACCAGCTGGTGAGAGAGCGGGTAAAGTTCAGCGTTCCCGTAAGCTTCTTATAATCAGAGTTTATCGCAAGATTCTGGGTGTAGTTTCCGCCGAGAGAGGTGTAGTAGCTATATCCATCACCCCCACCTTGGGCAGAAAGTTGACCATTGAAGGTATGCGCCATGTTACGCAGCCACGCCTTGCGCACATCGTAGTTGGGGCGCCCTTTAGCTACCCATCTCTTAATGATGGGATAATCTTCCTCAAGATCCTTTTTCACATACTGACTGACAGGAGCGAGCGCCTCCCATATCGCATTTACAGCCCCCATCTCGGATTCAGATAGCGACTGCCCGCTCAAGTACTTGTCATTCAATGCTTTATTCTTCTTGAGCTTAGCAAAAAAATCGGCGTTACGTAGAGCCGCTCCGAATGATTCAAGCTGTTCCTGCCCCGTCATCAGCTGCTGCCATGGGGTAGCCACCTGCTGGAAACCATAGTAGCCCGCAAAATTGAATTGAGTCTCTCCGGTCTTCCCTCTCTTGGTCGTGATTACAAGCACGCCATTCGACCCGCGAGCACCATACGCTGCGGTTGCAGAGGCATCCTTGAGGAGGGTTACCGACTCGATATCGCTCAGATTCAGAGAAGCGAGGGTGCTCATCGAACTCGTGGCAGCACTAGCCTGCACGTCGTAGTTCACAATCGGCACCCCATCCACCACGTAGAGCGGTTCGGTACCTGCCGCTAGCGAGCCGATGCCACGCACCATCACCTGCTGAGACGACCCCGCAGTACCCGAGGTGGTGTTCGTCACCAGGCCCGGTACTTTGCCCTGCAGCGCCTCTAGAGGTGAAGCCACAGGTAGCTCCGCGAGCTTCTCACCTCCTACCTGCACGGTAGAACCCGTCAGCTGATTCTTGGCTCTTGTCCCATAGCCCATCACCACTGCCTGGTCTATGGCCACATCGCCGGGCTGCATCACCACGTTGAGCTCGGTGCGGTCGCCCACGGTGATCTCCTGGGTGGCCATGCCCATGTAGACGAACTGCAGCACCGCCTCGGGGCCCGGCACCGTGATGCGGTAGCGCCCCTCTAGGTCGGTAACCACGCCTTGCGTCGTTCCCTTCAGCGCCACCGAGAGCTGCGGGAGCGGCTGCCCGTCCTCCGCGCTCGTCACCACCCCGGTGACGGTATGCTGCTGCCCCAGCGCCGCGAAGGCCCATAGGGTGGCAGCCATTAGTAGTACAACTCTTCTCATGCTTGCCATTACGCTTGTTTTTGGTTGGCCATTCATTGGCCTATTTCACACCACTTTTCCCGTGCGCGCAGCGGCCGCGCCTCCTACCGCAGCCGCCCGAATCGTGTTAGACACTCCTGTTTTTTCAGGTACAAATATAGGCATTTTCCCCGACCCGGCAATGTGCGGCCCCCCCTTTTGCCCGGGAAGGGTGCCCTTGGGCTACGAAATGCCTCCCCTCCAGGCCGATACGGGCGTCCCCCTGCGCAAACACTGCGCAGCACGCCTGGGCGATGCGAAGAGCAGAACCGCTTAAAAGGGGTTTTGCCGTGGCCCTAGTCTTTGGTAGAATTCTCTACCCGATATTTTTAGAATACCGCCTGACGCAAAAAGCCCGACAGCCTAGCTGCCGGGCTTTTACTTTTTATCCTGCTCTATTTAGGAGACCAGAAGGTGTCAGGATTCTGTACCACCCCAAAACCAGAGTTGACTTCTGTAGAGGGTATTGGGTAGGCAAAATTACCAAGGTCAAACCTTCCTGAGTTTCCCTTATCTATCGTCTCGCCCCAACGGCGAAGATCGTAGAAATCAAAGCCCTCTGCAAATAACTCACACACACGTTCATGTTTCAGAAGTGTCTCTAAACCGCTAGCATCCGAAGGCATTACAACATCAGGATCCCGTTGTGCGGTAAAATTGAGAAAGTGCTTTGCATTCGTAAGATCCCCTTTCCTCAGGTAGCACTCTGCCAGGTTCAGCATCACCTCAGACACACGGAATATCGGGATATTGCTTACTGCCTGTGAGCCTGGAATCCCACCCCACTTTATCGGCTGTTCTGCGTTCGGTTTACTGCTTTCGACATTGCCAATTAGTTGTGCGCGTATATCTTTCGTCCCCGCAGCAAAGAAGCCCTTTCTTTTCAGAGGGGTTTCACCTTCATAGCCTCCATACAGCGTGTTTAGCGCATTGGCAGAGAGG
>JABCOB020000116.1 GCA_013333835.2 Bacteroidia bacterium | reverse complement strand
CTTCGCCGTACCATCGCCCTACCTGGGCCGCTTCATGTTCGGGTTTCGCTAGCGAAACCCGAACATGAAGCGGCCCAGGTAGGGCGATGGTACGGCGAAGGTAGGGCGATGAGTCCTCATTTACCCCGTGCTGTAAAGGATTGGGCGGGGAATGTGCCTCTGCGGGCATCAGGCAGATTTGGCGGTTTGGGGAAGAAGATCTACCTTTGCGGTACAGACTGGTCGGTATGTTTTCGGTTTGTGGGGTAAAGGGCGAGGTGCGGCGTTGCGATTCCCCCCTATTGCGATGCCTGCAAAGTCCCGTAGGGGTTCAATGTTCTTATAGAGGGCCTTTGCCCTTCTTGGTAAATGGGTTTTAGTCAAGTGGTTACATCTATCGAAGGCCGTAGCTGTGCGGCGTGTGGTGTCCGTTAGACGGGTTTTGCAGAGGAGGGCGTACCGTAAATATAGGATGGGTCATGAATGATACGCGGGATTTCATAGTGGAGCGGGCTTTCTGCCTCTTCCTGCAGCGGGGGTATGAGGGGATTTCGATTCGGGACATTCAGGAGGCTGTGGAATTATCAAAAGGCGCTATCTACCACTACTTTCGGAGTAAGGAGGAGATCTTTGGGGAGGCAATGGATCGGTATCTACTCCCGGCTATCCAGACGTTGCCCGAGGCGCTAGAGTCCGAGAGCGCAACACCGCTGCGCGACGCGATGGATGCATCGTTGGGGTGGCGCGATGCCTACATAGCGCGGCTGCGGCAGATCACCGAGCATAAGGGCGACGATTTCCGTTTCTTTCGGCTACTATTCCAAGTGGGCGAGTACTACCGCGAGTTCCACGATAAGCTGGTGGCTGGGCTGGCCACCGAGCGGGAACGTTGGCGGAGAGCCTTGACCCTGGCGGTGGACAGGGGCGAGATCCGGGGGAATACTGACCAGGAGCTGACGCTCACCCTGCTCATGGCAGTGCCCGTGGGGCTTGGGCTCAAGGCTGCGGTGTACACGGGGCTCTCCATAGCGGTGCTCCGCGATGTGTACGAGCGCCTCTACAGGACGCTGGTGTGAGAGGGATGATGATGTACCCCTATTGCGACAATAGATAATGGGATCTTTGCAAAATTACATTTCCATCCAACCGACGAGATTTGTTATGATGATCTTGGTAGGGGCGATGCCGAGCAGCGCGAGTGCCCGCCCTATGGTGAGCAGCATAAGTGCCCGCCCTATTCCTACAACCCATCGCATCGTAGTAGAAACCTTCCAATTTAGATAGCCGATATGCAACGTTTTGCCCAGTTCATCGTTCGCTACCGTGTGGCTACTCTGGTAGTGGCGGCAGCCATTACAGCGCTGCTCGGGTTCTGCATTACCCGATTGCGCATCAATGCCGATTTCATGTCGTACCTGCCAAAGAATGATGAGCAGGTTCAGCTATTCCAAGAGCTCGACAGCCTCTACGCCACAGGGAATATCGTAGGCATTGGGATACAGGCACCCGGGGAGAGCATCATGACGGTGGAGGGTCTTGGGCTGGTACAGCGGATTACCGATTCGCTCGCGGCCATGGAGGGGGTGGAGAAGGTGACCAGCCTCACCAATGTGCTCGACATTCGGCACACCGACGAAGGGGCAGAGATAGGGCGGCTGGTAGACGATGATACGTTGGCCGAGCTTGCGGAGGCCGGCGCAGCGGGTGGGGATTCTACGGGGCTGGAGGTTGGCTCTGCGCTGGCGGCGAAGCTCGATTCACTAGGGCGCTACACGCTGGCGAAGGCGATGTACCGGGGGCAGCTGCTGGCCGATGGCGGGCGCAGCACGGCGATCATGCTCTTTATCGGCACTGGGGTGGATGAAGACCCCATAACCAGCGCCACGCGCACGCTGCTTGCGGAGTTGGGACGGCAATACCCGGGCTATCGGTTCTACTACGGTGGAATGCCTATGCAGCAGCTCTACCTTACCGAGGCGGTGCGGACAGATCTCGTTCGGCTAGTGCCTATAGTATGCCTGGTGATAGGGGTGGTGCTGGCCTTCACGCTGCGCACAGCTCGGGGGGTGCTACTCCCGCTGCTCGGGGTGGCTGTGGCCAGCGTATGGACGCTGGGGGCTATGGCGCTGTGCGGGGTGGCGCTCTCACCCGTGTCTGGCTCTATCCCGGTGGTGCTTTTCGCCGTTGGCTCTGCCTACACCATCCACGTGCTGAATTTCCTTCGCATGGCCGAAACCGCTGGGGACGCACCAGTCGGCGAGGTGAAAAACCTTGCCAGCCATCGCGGTACGGTAGCGCGCGGTTTGGCCACGGTGGGTGTCCCGGTAATGCTTGCGGGAATCACCACTATCGTGGGTTTCCTCTCGTTCATTCCGGGTACATACCTCAGCATCATTCGGGATTTTGGGGCGTTCATGGCGCTGGGGACGGCCTTCTGCCTGCTGATATCGCTCACGGTTATCCCGGCCATTGAATCGTTCCTGCCCCCGCTCAAAACAAAAGGGTTTACGCATAGCGCCCCCCCCACGCCACCTGTAGATGGCGCGCCAGGCCTTAGTAGCGACGCGGCGTGCCGCGTCGCGGATAATAACCCCCGCGTCGCGAGCGATAACCCCCACATTGCGGATAACGCCCCCCGCATCGCGAGCCGTAAAGGCCGTGTCTCCCGCTTCCTCCTGTGGCTCTCGGGGCTTTCGGTTCGGCATGCGGGGCGCGTGGTTTGGGTTGCGCTGGCGGTGCTGGTGCTCCTGGGAGCGGGGATTTTCCTTATCAAGAGCAATATAGATGTGCTCTACTACTTTAGCCCGCGCCATCCGTTGCGGGCGTCGGCCGAGTTCATGAACAGGGAGTTTGGGGGCACGCTGCCTATACAGGTTAAGGTGGAGGGCGATCTTACGGGCCCGGCAACACTGCGGGCGATGGAGGAGTTTGAGGAGTACCTCGACGGGCTTCCCGGAGTGGGCAACCCGAAGTCTGTGGTGATGCTGATGAGGGAACTCAACGAGGCGATGGGCGAGGGGAACAGGATTCCCAACACGCAGGAGAAGGTGCAGAACCTGTGGTTTTTGCTGGAGGGAGAGCCGATGATGGAGCAGCTCTGCACACCAGACCGGATGCAAGGGCAGATCTTGGCCACCATGCAGAATGCGAACACGAAGACCTACCACCAGATAAGCCGAGCGGTAGGCCAGTATGCCAAGGCCCATAGCAGTGCCACCGTACGGTTTGAGGCCACGGGGAGCCCGTTCATCTACTCAAATTTTGCCCATAACCTGATGTGGAATCTGGTCTTGAGCCTTGTGCTGGCCTGCGCGTTGGTCTACATCTGCATGGCGCTCCTGCTGCAGTCGTTCAAGGGGGCGCTGGTGGGTTTTATCCCGTTGCTCTGTACCATCGTGTGTATATTCGGGCTTATGGGCTACCTCGGGTTTACGCTCAATCTGGCCACGGTGCTCATAGCTGGAGTGGCCGTTGGGGTGGGGGTTGATTACGCCATCCACTTCGTCACGGGCTATCGTCGGGCGCTGGCTGCTGGGAGCTATCCGCGGCAGGCGGTGGTAGACACCCTGCTCTCCTCGGGGCGGGGGATCCTGTTCAATATCCTCGCGGTCGCCATTGGATTCCTGGTGCTGGTGTTCGCGGTGATTATCCCGCTGGTGGAGTTCGGCGTGGTTATGGCCGCTACCATGCTCATTGCAGGGCTTGCCGCCACTGTGCTGTTGCCGGCTGAGATCCTGCGATTTAGGATTCGGCTGCACCCGAAGAGGTAGGGGGATGGTGAAAACAGGAACCGTAGAACACTTCGTAGATTCCAGAGGGGGCGCTTGCCCAATTCTGCGATAATTGAACCAAGAGTGATATTAACAGCTTTCAACATTCAAGGAGGGAAAAATTATGAATCGGATAATTTCAGTGCTAGCGGGATTCGGGGTTACCGTGCTATCGCTCAATGTGAATGCGCAGAGTGCAGACCAGATACTGGGCAAGGCCGATAGCGTGCTGAATGCCGCCAACGATGCCAAGGTTACCAGCACCATGACCATAACAGACAAGGGAGGTGCCAAGCGGGAACGCACGCTGGAGCTTTACCAGAAGGGGAACGACAAGCGGTTGGTCCGATTCCTCACGCCGGCTGACCAGAAGGGGATCGCCTTCCTCTCGCTGCCCGGCGACAACCAGTTCCTCTACCTGCCCGCATTCGGCAAGGTGCGCCGTATAGCCAGCCATGTGAAGAACACCAAGTTCGCAGGCACTGACTACAGCTATGAGGATCTGGAGGCCAAACGCTACACCGCACAGTGGGACGCCTCCCTCAAGAGCAAGAATGCCAGCGAGTACGTGCTGACGCTGAAGCCCAAAAAGGGCACTAAAAGCGACTATGGGCAGCTGGAGATCACCATAAAGGCCGATAGCTACTACCCGGTGAGGGTGGAGTTTTTCAGCAAAAAGGGCGTAGCGGTGAAACGCCTCACGGTGAAGGAGATAGGGAAGTATAACGGTGTGCTGATGCCTAAGGACTCGGAAATGGCCGACCTGCAGAGCGGATCGACTACACGCACTGTGCTGCAGGGCGTGGAGGTGAACAAGGGGCTGAAGGATGAGGTATTCACGGAGCGGAACTTGGCGCGGTAGAGGGTCTACGGTGCGGTGGGGGGCCTTGAACCCTAATCAAATCATATAGAAGACCGTAGCATGTGGCGTGCCGCATCGTTTGAATGGGTTTTACACGCTCGCCGGGGCACGCCGTATCGCTACCGGCGCAGGGAAATCAGAAAGGGAGATCTAATCATGAGAAATGCACGAATAGCCATATTGGGGGTACTGTCGTTCGTGTGGTTTGCCCCAGTGGCCTACGGGCAGGAGGGGCTGTCAGTAAATGGCAGCCTGCACCTGAACGATAGGGTGAATCTGCGGAGGGGGAAATTCCAGTGGCAGGAGTACCGCCTAGCCCTGAAGCCGAGCTATGAGGCGGGCGAGAAGGTGAAATTTCGCAGCGAGGTGTGGGTGCGGGAGCTGCGCACCGCCATGCCCTTTGAAACGCCCGCCAATCGGCTACAGCTACGGGAGGCCTACCTAGACCTTAACGGGCTGCTGCATAGCAGTATCGATATCCGTATCGGTAGACAGCGGATAGCCTGGGGTAGCGCCGATAGGCTGAACCCCTCGGACAATCTGAATCCGCAGGAGTTTGAGGATTTCTGGGATTTCGGGCGGCACACACCCACTAATAGCCTGCTGGCCAAGTGGTACGTATGGGGATTCACCCTCGAGGGGGTGGTTACCCCGTGGTTTGAGCCATCGCGGCTGCCCGATGCCAGTTGGAATGCGGCCTTTCTCCCGCAGATGCCTACACGCAGGCGATTCTCCATGTCTGGAGGGTTCTCGGTAGATGTTGCGCTGCAGCCCTTGGCCCACGAGTGGCATACGCTACGCCCCAGACGGCATTTAAGCGATGCTACCGACGGGGTGCGCTTGCAGAGAAACG
>JABCOB020000115.1 GCA_013333835.2 Bacteroidia bacterium | reverse complement strand
CCGGTGGATATTGCGGGGTTTCCATGCCAGTATGCCGAGATCATGGCGCTGGTGCAAGAGCCCTCTATAGTGAAGCAGTTCAAGCCCACCTCTCCCGTGCAGGAAAAGTTGGGCAGAATTTTGGTGCTTAGCGATGCGGCCCATTCGATAGGGGCCTACTACCGTAATGGCGAGCATGTGGGGGCTGAGACCGATATCGCCATCTTCTCCCTCCATGCGGTGAAGAATGTAACGACGGCTGAGGGGGGCGCTATCTGCATCAATATGCCAGCCCCTTTTGACAATGCAGCTCTCTACACTCAGCTCCGGCAGATGTCGCTCAATTGCCAGACTAAAGATGCCTTCTCCAAGAGCCAGGCTGGGGCATGGCGATATGATATTACCGCCCTGGGTATGAAGATCAATATGGCGGACGTGAATGCAGCCATCGGACTTGCCCAGATCCGCGAATACCCCAAGCTCCTGAAGGAACGGAAACGGGTGTTCGACATCTATGCGCACCATTTTACCGATAAGCCTTGGGCTATTGTACCTCCAGAACGGCAAGGCGATAGACTTACCTCGTACCATCTTTATGCGCTTAGGATTAAGGGGATAACGGAGTCGCAAAGGGATGAAATCATCAATCGTATCGCGCAGCGTGAGGTGGCGGTCAATGTGCATTTCATGCCGTTACCCATGCTTACGCTGTACAGGGATCTTGGCTATCGTATAGAGGATTACCCTGTGGCCTATGCCAATTATGCCTCGGAGATCTCGCTACCTATCTATCCGCAGCTTACTGACGAGATGGCAAACTTTGTAGCAGAGACCGTAATTGCTGCCTATGGGGAAGTCGTTGGGTAACGGGCGTAAAGATGCTTAAGCGCACATTCGATTTCTTGGCGAGCCTCTTTGGTCTTTTGCTTCTTTCTCCCCTCATACTCTGTATTGCGGTGTGGGTGAAGTGCGATTCCAAAGGCCCTATTTTCTACAGGCAAGTACGGGTAGGAAAGGATGGGCGGGAGTTCAAGCTTCTCAAATTCCGTTCGATGCGCATGGGGGCCGATAGGGCGGGGCTGCTTACTCTAGGTGACCGTGACCCAAGGGTTACCCGTTCGGGATTCTGGCTGCGTAAGACCAAGCTCGATGAGCTGCCCCAGCTATTCAACGTCTTGGTGGGCGATATGAGCCTTGTTGGCCCGCGGCCAGAGGTGCCTAAGTATGTGGCGCTGTACACTCCAGAGCAGCGTGAAATCCTTTCCGTTCGCCCGGGTATTACCGATGCGGCGTCAGTGGAGATGCGCAATGAGGCAGAGCTAATGGCTCAGCAAGCGGATCCTGAGGCCTACTATGTGAATGTGCAGATTCCCATGAAAATCAAGCTGGCGAAAGAGTACATTGCCCAGCAGAGTTTCCTCTCAGATCTCAAGCTCATCGTCCGCACTATAGGTGTAATGTTCAAGCGGTAGCAGGAACTGCCTCTTTTTATGCTCCAGCCCGAAGTTGCCATCATTATTCCCACCCTCAATGAAGAGGTTCACCTTGCGCAATGCCTCGATTCCGTATTGCGGCAGTGCTTTCCATTCCAGTTGACGGAGCTCTTTATCATCGATGGAGGAAGTGCAGATCGTACCCTGGCAATTGCAAGAGAATTTGCCGTTCGCTATTCGAATATTCATATCCTGCACAACACTAAGCGTATACAGGCAGCAGCATTCAATATCGGGGTTGCTAGATCATCAGCCCCTTTCCTTATTCGGCTTGATGCCCATTCGATTTACGCTCCCGATTACATTGAGCGATGCGTCAAGCATCTTAAGGAGAAACCGAAGCTCGGTGCTGTTGGCGGGCGCTGGCTTTTTGAGTGTAGTGAGTATACCCCGGCATCTCGTACCGTTCAGCTTCTCAACCAGTCGCGCTTTGCGCTAGGAGGAGCATCCTTTCGCGTAGGGGGGCATGAGGGCTATTCGGATACAGTCCCTTATGGAGCTTTTCATCGCCATGTACTCCAGAACATTGGAGGGATGAGAGAAGATCTCCGTCGGAGCGAGGACACAGAGTTCTTCGCGCGCATTCGCCATGCAGGCTATAGGGTTTGGTTCGACCCGAAGATCCAAGCCACCTATATCGTCCGGCCGACAATCGGGGCGAGCAATCGGCAGATGCTCGGCAATGGCGTTTCTATTGGCAAGCTCTTTCGTTCAGCCCCATCCTCGGTGGCACTACGCCATATGGTCCCCTTCACCTGCATGTGCGTAGCATTGGTGCTGTCTGTACTCTCGCTCTTCTTCCATTGGCCCAGAGTTGCGCTTTTTACGCTAGTGGTGCTCTACCTGCTGGCCAATATTGCCGAGACGGTTCGCATGAGCATTCAGCACCGATTTGCCTACCCGTGGTTGCTCTCGTGGCACTTTTTCACTGTGCATTCGCTCTACGCAGTGGGAACGCTGATGGGAATCCTGGGAATACCCATAGGCAGGCAGAATAGAAGGAGGTCGTAGGTAAATACTGCATCTGATGGATTCTAATGGGCTAGGGGGTACTCTCTAGCCTATTTTTATTCCTGTGAATCTGTACGATAATAGAGCAACGCCTTTGGTAGGGTAATCTGTATTGTGTTTAAATTTCCTTTTGGGTTTATGGTATCATAAAAGATATTCTATACCTTTGCGCCGAAAATATCGTTGCAATGGCAGGAGGGAACGGAGCGGACACCACCCCGAGGCAGCCGCCAGCCGATAACCTAAAAGAATGGGAACCAAGCGATTTCAATTCAATACAGAGACGCTGCAGTACGAGCAGCGATCAGCCTCCTGGTTCCAGCGAGTAGGTCGCATTACCCTGAAAACCGTCCTCAGTATCGGGATGGGATTCGGTCTGATGCTAGCCTACTCGCTGGTTTTTGATACACCGCGTACCCAGAACCTGAAGCGGAGTAGGGAGGAGATGCTGCAGCAGGTGGCTATGCTGCAAGATTTAGTGCAGAGCGCCTCAAGCCAGATCGGGATTATTGAGAGGCGCGATAACCAGGTTTACCGCTCCATATTTGAGGCTGATACCATACCGCAGTCGGTGCGTCACGGTGGTGTGGGAGGTGTGGATCGCTACGCCGATCTGGCCGATGTGCCCGATGGGGTGCAGATAAAGCACCTCATGGAGAACCTCGATCAGCTGCAGTGGCGTACTTACGTCCAGTCTAAATCCTTTGATGAGGTGGCTCGTCTTGCCTTTGAGAAGGATCAGATGCTGCATGCGATACCCGCAGTGCAGCCCGTGTCTGTAAAGGAGCTGGTGCGTATTTCATCGCTGTTCGGAGGGCGGAGAGATCCCATTACAGGGCAGGGGCGGATGCATGCGGGGGTTGATTTTGTGGGCAAGACTGATACGCCCATCCACGCAACGGGCGACGGTATCGTGATAGTGGCTACCAACTCCTTCAACGGGTACGGGAATCAGGTGATTGTAGATCACGGATTTGGCTATAAAACCCGCTATGCGCACATGAACCGTATACTGGTGCATGAGGGGGAAAAGGTAAAGCGGGGGCAGGTGATAGGCGCCATGGGAAGCACGGGACGGAGTACTGGTACCCATCTGCACTATGAAGTATTGGTGAAGAATAAGCCCGTGAACCCGCTTTTGTACTTTAACGATATGGATGAAGAGGAGTATGAGCAGATGCTTGCGCATGCTGAAATGCAGGATCTAGACTAAGTGGTCGACTCTTCAGCGTGTCGTAGCTAGGGAATCAACGCAGCCGAAAGGCTGCGTTTTTTTGTCCAAAGTTTCAATGAGCTGTGACCTCTGCAAAAGTCTCGCGTGTGCGCCATTTGTAGCGAGGTTCACTTTCCTATTGTAGCTAAAGAAGTTTAATCAACCACTTACATTTATCGCAGATGGCGGTGGAGCGGAGCGTTGCATCGCGTAAATGTTTTGGAGAGGTCTAAATTTTCAGATTCTAGCGCACCGGAGGCAAAAATGGAGAAAAGCATCATTCCCCCGCATTGCCCCTGTCCTTTGGTTCTCGGTAGGGGCTGCGCCGAGCGGAGCGAGTGCCAGCCCTCCTTGCAAATTTAGGGATTCACTTCAAAAAAACATTCTTTTCGCCGCACCCGTTCTTGGCCTTTATGCTCCCGTAAACCCGGGTATTAGGCTCTGAGATGGTGATGAGCGCCCTATCGTTAAGGGCTCTGAGGGTTGCGTGCGGATTGCGCCCCGAAAGCAGCCATTGTACTTCGGTTAGCCCTTGGGTTATAGAATCTTGATTAATCCGTATGTGCCGTACATTCGGAGTCTTGGGATCTACGGGTTCCACGGTGTAGTCAAGCACAGGAGCGCCTACCCAGAGGTTACGGCTTGCCTTTTGCCCGCTTGTGGTAGTTACCTGAAGGGTGGCCATCCCAGGGGTAGTGCCGGTAGGCTCTATGGTTACAGTATGGCTATTTTGCCCTGCGGTTATTCTGGCTGAGCCTTCTTTAGACCATGCTACGTGGGTAGTACTCGCAATCCCCGTGACGGCAACCTGCGTAGCGCTGCATATCGCAGAGGGGGTTTTCCCTATGGAAACCTGCTCAGGGGCCAGGTCATAGATTATATAGGCCTCGTCTGCGAGGTGCTCACGTAGGAGCTGGTACGACATGTAGAACAAGCCGCTGTGCTGACCACCTTCTGCAAATCCCCCCTGGTGTCCCCAGGGGTTCTGCACTATCAGCCGCCCCTGGCGAATACGACGCCCGCGTGTCATCGTAGCCGACTACGCACACGGCGTGCCAAAAGTTTGAGGTCTTGTCGGGATCCTCCACCCAGTCTCTGCCCCAGAGCCACGTTTTGCGGAACTCTGGCGTCATCGGGATGCTGATAACCACAGGGTGCCCCGAGGCTATAGCATTGCGGAATTCCTCTGGATTTGAGGCATCTATCGTTGCGTATTTTACTCGGTAGTGTATCGCATCTTCCTTAGCCTGGTCGGTAGGGCGAATGCTGCAGTTCCCCTCATTGTAAGGCATTAGCTCTAGGGAGCAAACCCCATTTTCGGCCACGAAACTCATTACTCGTCCGAGGTAGGCCCCGTCGCTGCAAGAAGGGTAGTAGGCTCCTTTCGCTTGGGTGGCATTGAAGACGAAGGAGGGTGAACGACCCTGCCTTTCCCAGTCGTCTTTGAATCGCTCATAGCCCAGTACGCCCATAGCGCAGTAGCCCAGCGCCCATGCGGTGCAAGACCCCTCGCGCCCCTGGTTGCCTACGGGGGGATGGTTGAGAACCAGCCTGCTGGGGTGCGCATCCCGAGGGGTTAGGCCCATTGCCTCCCAATCAACACGCGGCATGGCATCATACTCCCTCTTTGGGGTCGGCAGGCAACCTCCATACAGAGAATCCCTTGTGGCTATAGGGTTTTCTTGCGCCAAGAGGGGAAGCAGAATCAGCAGGAAGGGGATGATAAGAGTGAAACGTTTCATCTGAATAGTCAAGTTAAATACCTGAAAAGACCGGTTTGCTGCAGAGTGAAGTGCGAGCATGGGAAAGAGGTCGGGCAAGGATGGTAAGATGGTATGCTAGGGTGATACGGAGAAAATTTCCCCTTTGTTTTCGTGTTCAGTAGAAGCCCTTGCTAGCCCAGCCATCCGGAGAGCTGGAGGCGAGAGCATAGTATTGGCGTTGCCGCCTTGCGCATACAGGGCGTCCTCCGGGTTGTGCTCAAACTGCCACTGGAGATTGGTGCTCTCTGGGATATTCGCATTGGTCTTGAGAGCCACGTGGCCCGCATTCGACCCCTCAGGATCTGGTTGCGATGCTGCAGCTCCAGCTCGGCGATCTTTAGCCCAGAGAGTGCGGACCAACGGTCTCTCACCATCGATACTAACCGTAAGGGTTACGGGCCCTGCCCCAGTGGGGATTAGCTCTATGGAGAGCCTATTGTGCCCCGGCTCATAGGTTGCAGGGCCTTCTACTATCCAGTTGACGGGGGCGGTAGGCGATACGCCGTTGGCAGACACCGTGATGGTTTCGCTGAAAAAAGTCGGCATTGGCCTAAGGGCTAGCTTTTCGGGGGTGATATCGAAGAGGACGTACCCCTCTTTGAATATTCCCTTTCGTACCAGGTCGTATGATATGTAGAGTAGCCCTTGGTGGTTTCGCCCGCCAGTCTCTCCCCAAGAGTTTTGGGCAATGAGCCGCCCTCGTCCTCCAGGGGCATTGGGAGCACCCTCGTTATCATCGTAGCCGATCACGCACACGGCATGCCCACGCCCGCGGGGGTTGCTATCTGCGGTGTAATCTTGCCCGCTATACCAAACCCTCTGGAGGGTCTCAGAAATATTGATTGCCACAGCCACGGGTTTCCCATTCGCGATGGCCATTCGGTAGGAATCTGGATTCACGAGGTCAGGCATTTCCAGCTTGCGCGAATCGCAGCGGTTACGGTAGGCATCGGCCTTAGCCTCTGTCGTCGGCTGGATACCGCAGCTATTGGACTGCTTGCCATCGTAGGGCATCAGCTCCCAGGAGCAGGCGCCAGTAGTGGACATGTAGATAGCTACAGAGCTCATGAATGCGCCTCCGCTGCAGCTTGCGCCTTCGTTGATCTTATTGCTATTGTACACGAACGCAGGGCTACGGCGGAGCGCATCCCAATTGTGGCTATAGCGTTGGTAGCCAAGCGAGCCCAACCCGGCGTAGGCTATAGCCCAAGCCGTGCTGCAATCCTGTACCCCTTGGTCGCCCACGGGAGGATGTGGTAGGATGTGGCTACTGGGAACATCTGTAAGGGCTTTGGGCGCAAGTACCTTCCAGTCTACCGATGGGTAGGCGGCATACACCTCTGCTGGCGTGGGGATGAGCCCCTGCCCGTAGAGTGTACTGGATAGTAGCACCAGCAGAAACGAGATTAGAATCCGTTCCATTACCCTAGCCAATCACTAAAGCCCTACTGTTTCACTACCCGGAGGGTTCGGCGTCCGTCAGCAGCCTCTAGACGAATGAAGTACACTCCAGCTGGTAAAGCCGAAACCTGTAGTGTAATCGTTTCACCCCCATCGTGCTCGCCCTTTAGCACTGGCAGCCCTAGCGCATTGAAGAGGGTGTAGCGCCTTAGGCTTTGCGCATGCACTAGGTGCAATTCAGCATTTACAGGGTTAGGCATCACCTCTACTCCTTGGAGCAGACAGCTATTCAGCGCCGCAATCCGCTCATCCCTATAGCGAGCCTTCAGGGTGAATGGGCCCGTAACGGTACTATTGAAGTCATACACCACCCCATCTTTTTGCCAACCCAAGAAGGAGTACCCCTTCTTTACGGGGTCTGGGGTGGGGCGGCGTAGCCGCTCTCCGTAGGCCACCGTTTCGGTGTACTCATTCTGCCCATTGTCGGGTACTATGGTTATTACGTAGTGGGCACGCTCAAACTTGGCAAAGAGCGTGAAATCTTCCTTATCCTCCAGATCCTCGAGTCCCGTGGTTCCTCTGGGGGTGCGCTTTACCCCACGGGCTGTGAGGGTTACGTTGGGCTGGATGTTCTCCATGCCTGCCCACTCGTGGAGTAGGTGGTCATAGAATATTGGGAACATCCCCGTGCAGCCATCCAGCATCCCCTCCGCATTCAGCAGGCTTTTGGGTTTCCAGTTTCCTAGAGGGTAGTTGAACGCCTTGCAACCGTAGAATAGACGATCCATTCGGCTCACCCTCTCCACATTCCACAGCCCGAGGTTGCAGTTGAAATTCTCGCAGCCGAAGAACATGCCCGCCAAGTCCACAGCGTTGGAAACGTCCCAACCAGAGAGGTCGGCGCAGAATTCTTGGCAACGTGCGAAGGTCCCCGCAAAGCTCGTTACCCTTCCCACCTTCCACTGGGAGAGGTCGGCGTTGAATTCCCCACAGCCCGAAAAGGTAAGGGTGAGGTCGGTTACATTGGCCACATCCCAGCCAGAGAGGTCGGCCTTTAGGTTGGCACACCCCATGAACATGCCCGCCATATTCGTGGCGCTGGTCGTTTTCCAGCAGGAGATATCCTCTGCCGCGGTTAGGTCTCGCTGGAAATCGGTACATCCCTCAAAGGCTCCCAAGAAGCTCTGTATAGAGTGCACATCCCAGGAATGCAGGCCGCGGCCAACAAACCTCTCGCACCCCTTGAATGCCCCAGCCAGGGAGGTAACACGCGCCACATCCCAGCCCTCCAGATCCCAGCTCTTTCCCTCCTCGCCCCGCTCGGTAAGGGCTGCGCAGCCGTAGAACATCCACCCAAGCGAGGTGGTGGCGAGCCTGGGGGCTTTTATTGCGTCGGGGAATTCTGCGTCGTGCTTTAGCGGTAGCTGGGCAAGGTGCGAGCTGTTGGCAAATGCGAAGTCGAGATGCTCCCATTGCACTGCGCCCCAGGAGACCACCCCTATGAGCCGATCGGCATCGCCATGGTAGCTGAACTTATCCCCCCACGTGCCCATGCGGAATCCGTGGAATCCCACAGGGGCTACGGCTATGTAGTATTTGCCAGGGGCGGGGAGTTCTACGCGTAGGGGGGGTGCTGGGGTAGAGCTCACGCCGTTCAGGTCATGCCACGCCGCCTCGTTCTCGGCGCGGTAGCGGACGGTGTAGTTTTCGCCAATACCCGGGAAGTAGATCGTATTCGCATCACGGCTCGGCGCGGGCGCACCATTCACCACCACGGAGCTCTGCGGATTGCGGGTATCCCATAGGGTGATGAAATCGGTGCTGGCGCTCTGGGCGCTGGCGAGTAGCGGTAGGCAGAGTAGCGTAATGGTAGCTACTTGGAAGCGATTCATAGAGTGAGCGTGTGTTGTATTATTCGTAAATTATCAATCAATAGTTCTTAAGATCTGAAAGAGAAATATATTTCTATCAATCGACGATATTTTTACCTTGCGTTTTTGGTAGGGGCTATACCATCTGAACCTAGATATTGGCAGCGCACCGTATGTGAATCGAGGTGTAACAAAGGTAGATTCTTACAAGAAACCGACCAAAAAGATTTGACGAAACAGGGGATAAAACAGGGGAAGGGGACTTTTGGCCTTTTTTTTTCGTAACTTTGCGTCGG
>JABCOB020000114.1 GCA_013333835.2 Bacteroidia bacterium | reverse complement strand
TGAGCAGCAAATGGCCGTATGGTTCCAGCCGCCAGCCACCCCAAAGATCCTAGAAACCAAACAGGCAGACCTAGCTAAATGGAAAGAAGAGCACGTAGAGCGAATCGGCAAGCTCCGCGAAATGGGAAGCCAGGTTCAAACGCTGGACCAGAACGTTTTCATGTACGCGCTCAACAAATCCGCCGATCTGCCAGCGGCCTTTGAGGAGCTTGCAGCGGGTAGGCGAAGCTACTTCGATGCCATGAGCACCGCAGAGCCTGCAGCAAGCAGAGCTGAAGCAGCCCTCCTCGCAGAGGGAGGAGAAGCCTCACCGCGTCTGCTAAAATCTGCACTCCTAGTCCTCTCGCAGTGGCGGAGCAACGTCTCAGACACCACTATAGCCGCCTGCGCCAGCGTGGTAAACGATGCGAAAGCGGCTGGGTTACAAGGGCTACAAACCTCATTCCAAGCCCTCCACCAAGAACTCTCCAACCTACGGGCGGGGCTGGCTGCCTGGGAAGCCTCTATAGCCAGTGCGCAGAAAGCCATGAACGAAGCGGCCCTTTCCTACGAGGAAGTGGTAATCCAGGGCGAATCCGTTGTCCATAAGATTCTCCACCTTCTGGAGGCGCTAGAACTCATCGGAGTTCTGGTTCTCGTAGTCATCATCATCATCCTAGTACAACGCATGGTGAACCTGGAGAGCCGCCCGCTCCGCGATGCCGCCAATGTGCTTGTGAAAATGAGCGAGGGCGACATAACCCAGCTGGAGGGGTATGAACTTGTCCAGCACCGTAAGGATGAAATCGGCATCCTTTTCTCTTCGCTCGCCCGTCTTCGTGCGCAGATAGCCAATGCGCTACGTAGCATGCAGCAGGCTGTGCAAGAACTGCGGAATTCTAGCGGCGAGCTCGACAGCGCTTCCCAAACCCTCCTGAATAACTCTACCAGCCAAGCCGCCGGCTTAGAGGAGGCCTCCAGCAGCCTAGAGCACATATCTGCCAACATCACCCACAATTCTGAACTCGCCTCTGGTGCGGCCCAGTCCATGAACAAGGAGAGCGAGGCTGTCGCGATCCTACAGCAGGATGGCGAGCAGAGCGTAGCCGCCGTGCGCGCCATAGCCTCACGGACTGATAAGGTGCAGTCCATAGCCAGCCAGACCAACATCCTTGCGCTAAATGACGCAGTGGAGGCTGCTCGCGCCGGAGAATATGGGCGTGGGTTCAGCGTGGTAGCCTCTGAGGTTCGCAAGCTCGCCGAAATGAGCGCTGCCACCGCCAACGAAATAACCCACTACGCCAAGGAAGCGCTGAAGAATAACGAGAACACCAGCGAACGCATCGCGACCATAAGCGAAGAGATTAAGCAATCGGCCCAGCTAGCCAGCGGCGGCGCTACAGCAAGCCGGGAGATGACCGAAAGCGTAAGCTCCATAGCCTCTGCCGTCCAGGAACTCTCCCAGATGGCGCAGGAGGGAGCCGCCACCAGCGAGCTTGTCACCGCCACCGCGGACCGGCTCGCCGAGCAGGCCAAACACCTAGAGGAAACACTGGCGTACTTTAGGGTATAGTACCCAACCACAGAAAATGCGGAAAGCCCCCTCCGCGCAATGCTCTCTATAGCATTGCGCGGAGGGGGCTTTTTTCAATGTAAGAACTCCAATGGAAGAACATTGAATCAATGCACTCGCCACTCCGCCATGGTCCGTAATAATCGCAGGGGAACAGGCGCGGAATAGGTACGATGGACACAAAAACGCTAAGCTGGCAACTTTCAGGCCGCTCCTGCTTAGGAAAGGCGACCACAGGAAGGGCGAGCACTCGCTAGGCTCGGC
The DNA here is from genome assembly GCA_013333835.2 of Bacteroidia bacterium. Taxonomy (GTDB): domain Bacteria; phylum Bacteroidota; class Bacteroidia; order Bacteroidales; family CAJPTX01; genus Bacteroides_D. The sequence continues at coordinate 2,008 of JABCOB020000114.1, read as the reverse complement.
ATTACCCCTACCAAGGGCCTAATATCAAATCTTTTCGATTGGTGAAAACATAATCTTCTTGAAGTTTTGCCCCCTTATCAAAAAATCTCGCAAGGAGGAATTCTCAGCGATCTCCCATGCCGTTCTTCTCCCCATACACCTCGGTCTTGATTCTCGCCACCATCGCCTCCACCTGCTGCTCATGGCCCTCAGAGCACATGATCCACAGCGGCACCTCCTGGCCGCCTGCCCTATAGGACGGCTGCATGTAGTCTCGCTTGGCCACTCGTAGCCCCAGCCGCTCGTAGAGCCCGATGCGCCGACGCTGGATGTCGCTACCCGGCGGCTCCACCTCTAGCACAAAGGGACGCGCCGCGCTGGTAATCATCCCCCTCAGGATAGCCTCGCCCATGCCATGCCCCCGCAGCTCTGGGCGCAGCGCCATGTGCTCACCGTAGCATAGCGAGCCCCAGTCCCAGAGGTTCAGCAGCCCCACCGTGTTACCCTGGTGCACCACCCGGTAGAAGCGCGTATCACCTCTGCCCAGCAGTGGGGGATACATCCACAGCGGGCGGCGCTCCTCGTTGGGGAACGATTCTACCAGCAGCTCCGCAATCTCGAGTAGGTCCTCTGCCGCGCGCATACGGCACAGATTCACCACGCCTACGGGAGTCTCTATTACGCTATCCATCAAAACGTTCACCAATTCATTGGTAGGCATTAGCACGGTTCTACCCTCGCGCCGCCACGCAGCACTACTCCTCCTGTGCCATCATATCCATCACCCGCCTCACCATGCTCGCCGAGCCGATGAATAGGGGAGTACGCTGATGCACCGTCTCTGGCACTATGTCCAGTATCGGATTCTTGCCATCGGTAGCCAGCCCACCCGCCTGCTCGGCCAAGAAGGCCATCGGGTTGCACTCGTAGAGCAGCCGCAGCTTGCCATTGGGCGCCTTGGCCGTGGGGGGGTACATGTAGATACCGCCCTTCATCAGATTCCGGTGGAAATCAGCCACCAGCGAGCCAATATAGCGCCCGCTGTAGGGCCTGCCCGACTCCTTATCGTTCGCCTGGCAGTAGGCTATATAGCTGCGCACCCCGGGGGAGAACTGCCCTATATTACCCTCATTCACGCTGTAGATCTTCCCCTCGGAGGGGGTGGTGATTAGGCTATGCGAGAGGCAGAATTCGCCAATACTCGGGTCGAGCGTAAAGCCATACACCCCGCGCCCGGTGGTGTAGACCAGCATGGTGCTGCTCCCGTAGAGCACGTAGCCTGCGCCGCACTGCTTACGGCCCGGCTGCAGAAAATCGCCTGGCTGCGCCATCTCGCCCCGCGGGCTTAGCCTGCGGTAGATGCTGAAGATAGTGCCTATCGACACATTCACATCTATGTTCGACGAACCGTCCAGCGGATCCATCAGCACCACGTAGTTGCCCCGCTGCGCCAGCTCCGTCTCAAAGGTTATCACCTCTTGGTTCTCCTCGGAGGCCACACCGCAGCACTCCCCGCTATTCCGGCAGGCCGCGATGAACTGGTCGTTCGCGAACACATCCAGCTTCTTCTGCTCCTCGCCCTGCACGTTGGTAGAGCCCGCCTCGCCGATGATGTCGGCCAGCCCGGCCTTGTTCACCTTCCGATTCACAATCTTGGCCGCCACGGCTAGGTAGTAGAGCAGACGCGAGAATTCGCCCGAGGCGTAGGGGAAATCGGCCTGGCGATCCACTATAAACTGGTTGAGCGTGATGAATGGTGCGGATGGCATGGCGCGTAGTTTTAATGGTATCAGAACAATGAACCGTTTTGCACCCCAAAAGTACTATTTTTCTGTGAATAAAATGGGATTTAGCCCAATCCCTTCCATCGGCGAGCCCACCCCAGGCGAAACATACGGCTGAAAATCCCGTTTTTCCCATACACAGGTACGGGCCCTAGCAACAGCCCAACGCTCAGCCCTCGTAGCACTCCGCCAACACAGCCGTCTGAGCAAGGCGAGAACACCAAGACCGTCTTGGATTATTCACC
>JABCOB020000113.1 GCA_013333835.2 Bacteroidia bacterium | reverse complement strand
GGCCCGATTTTTTCATGCCCCCAAAAGTTTTACCGGACAGCAATAATTCAATTTATCGAATACCGTAAATTGATTAATGGCATCCCTGCAAATGCCGACTGTAGGGGCGGGGTCTTCGCAACGCGAAGATTCCCCCGCCCGCGCACTTTTGTAGCGGCGTGTCGCACCGCTACGCGATGAAGCCCCCGTTAAGGACTTGCCATCCTCCAGCATTCGGGGTGCCATCCGTGCCGTTGCCCCTATTTCGCCTCGTAGATTTTTGGATCTACCAGTCCTATTTGCCCGGGGGGTAGAGGGGCGAGGTTACGGTATCGGCGTAGTACCTGGGCCGTGGCCAGCGCGTTATGCTGGCAGTAGCGGGCTATATCCCAGAGCTCCCCTCGGGTGTAGTAGGCCTCGGCTATCTGGCTGCCATCCAGCTTGCTTTCGGGCAGCTTTACCCCGAGGGTATAGGCCAAAAGGTCGAGAGGCGTGTACTCCCGTCGGTCGCCGAATCGCCACAGGTCCATTACGTCGAGCTGGTGTATTTCCCAGGGGCGCGCGCCCGCCACATCCAGAACCTCTGGGAGCGGCATGCTGTGTATTATCAGACGCCGTGCCATGAAGGGGCAGTCGAACTCCCGCCCGTTGTAGGTGCAGATGCGATAGCCCGGGTTCTTGTGCCCGTATTTAGACATGGCCACCAGCAGCGCGCTTAGCACCCGTTTCTCTTCCCCTGCAAAGGCCGATATCCGCAGTAGCGTGTCGCCACCATCCTGCCAGAAGTAGCCGGCGGCCACCGCCACTATCTTGCCGAACTCTGCGTACAGAGCAGCGCGCCCATAGTCTGCTACAGGATCATCTGGGGAGCGTCTTAAACCCTCAGCCTTCCGTTGCCAGAGTTGTTGGTACTGCTCTGGGGCATCCAGTAGGCAGGGGAATTGCGGCACCGTGGCAATGTCCACGAACAGGAAATCCGTGAGGTTGCGGTGCCTATCAGACATGGGCGAGGGCGGCAAAACTATTTCCTTTTTGGTTGCCGCAAAGGTAGTAAAATGTGGCAAGAGAACAGGGGGGATTATCCTGCCACCCTATCGATACCTTGGCAAAATTCTCGTATGGGTTCAATCTTTATCGTGGGGCTTTCCCCTTCCTGCTGGTAGATAGGTTCTAATCGAGCAATGCAATTTTTTCGAAGACCGTAGCGACGCGTCGTGTATGTGAGTTTTGCAGAGGACTTCTATCCTGCCGCATCGCAAGCGAGGCCTTACGGCTTTTGCAGAACCTAGGTGCCAGCCCTATTCCCCCAGAGCTCTACCTGTAGCCGTGGGCTGAAACGCCAGTTATGCCGAATGGCGGCAGCCACGGCAAACGGGGTGCTAAGGCGCAGTTCCTCGGGTGTTGCTCCCAGCGGCATTACCAGGATTGGGGGGCGGTGGCAAAGGTTGAGATGCGGAAGAATGTCGTTGGCTATTTGGTCCTCATCCTCTTTAGAGCCCACCACAAACTTGAGCTGGAGTGAATTCAGGAGGACCTTAGCGTCTAACCAGCATTGGATAGCTTGGATATACTTGGTGGAGAATCCTTGGGGTGTAGCGTTCCACTTGGGCGATAGGCTTACGAGGTCTACACTCTTGGCTACCTCTGCATTGAATAGGGTGCCGTTCGTTTCAAGGGTGATATGCAGTAGGCGCAATGTAGGCGACCGGCGGATTGCATAGAGAAGTGCTACGAGACCCTCGGCCTGGGTTAGCGGTTCGCCGCCCGTTATCACCAGGTGGGTAAGAGCCCCCAGAGCACCCTCTAGCGTGCCGATGAGTTCGCTGACAGGGGCGCATCTTCCATGGTTAACGGCCAGCGCTTGCGGAGTATCGCATGCTACGGTATGGCCACCATGTCCGGTCCATGTGCAGCGGAGATTGCATCCAGCTAGCCGAATGAAAAGGCTTGGCATCCCTGCGAGTAGGCCCTCGCCCTGCAGGGTCCCGCCAGTTGGTAGCCCGAGGCTAGTAAGCCCGCTAGCCCTGTCTACAAGGGGGAATATACCCTCTGGGGCAAGGTAGAGTGTTTCAGTGGGCATGGCTACATACGCATTAGCCCAGAGGATCTGGCACCCCAGCCTCGGCAAAAGCCTTAGCCCGTAGCAGGCAGCTGTCGCATACCCCGCACGGTTTTTCGTTGCCGTGGTAGCAGGTCCAGGTATGCGAAAAGTCCACGCCCAGCTTAGCCCCCAGTAGCACCTCATCGGCCTTCTTCATATGGATGAATGGCGCCAGAATCCGTATGGGTTCACCCTGGGTTAGCTTACGCTCTGTACCAGCATTTATTGCAGCCTCCATCTGCACTATGAATTCCTCGCGGCAATCCACATAGCCAGAGTAGTCTACCTCGCTCACTCCTATGAAGATGGTGCTTGCCCCCACGGCCTCTGCGTATGAGGCTGCCACCGAGAGGAAAACCATATTTCGTGCAGGCACGTAGGTGTTGGGGGTTGAGGTTCGCTGCACGTTACCAGGCTCTATGGATTCTGCAGCGTGCGTTAGCGAGCAGTCACCCCAAGCGTCCAGTTTCAGCTCTACTATTCGGTGCTCTTTCACCCCGGCGTGTTCACCTTGCCATTGGGCGCAGGCCAGCTCTTTGGAGTGCAGCTGCCCGTAGGTGAATGAGAGGGCGTAGAGTTCATCGTAATCGCGCTTGGCCACATGCAGCGCCACGGTGGAGTCCAACCCTCCAGATAGGAGTACTACGGCCTTTTTACCCATGGTACGTTTTTTAGCCCCCTAGCAGTTCGCGCGCGTTGGCCAGCGAGGTCTCGGTCACATTTTCTCCGCTTAGGAGCTTGGCTATTTCGCCTACACGCTCCTCGGGGGTTAGCAGGCGGATTTTGGTCTGCGTGCCTGTGGGGGTGTGGTTTTTGTACACCTGGAAGTGGTGGCCGGGCTGCGCGGCAATCTGGGGAAGGTGGGTAATGTTCAGCACCTGCATCCGATGCCCCATCTGGCAGATAAGCTGCCCCATGAGGGCGGCAATATTGCCAGAGACCCCAGTGTCTATCTCGTCGAATATTATGGTGGGCATGGCCACCGATTCGGCCATTATCCCCTTGAGGCTGAGCATCACCCTGGAGAGTTCACCACCAGAGGCTACCCTGGCTAGGGGTTGGGGCGATACCTGCATATTCCCAGAGTAGAGAAAGGCCACGGTGTCGCGCCCGTTGGGCTGTAGCTCTTCCTGCGCTAGCACCTCTACCCCAAAGGTAGCATTGGCTATGCCCATTTGCTTCAGCATGCCTTGCACCCGAGCAGATAGGGGGATGGCAGCCTGGCTTCGCTGGGAGTGGAGGGCATCGGCTTGCTGGGTGAGCTGTTGGTTCAGCGATTCTACCTCCTCCTCCAGCATTTTGCGCTGCGTTTCATAGCTGTCAGTAAGCTCCAGCTTTGCCTCTAGCTCGTCTTGCCTGGCTAGCAGTTCGGCTACCGTGGAGCAATGGTGCTTCTCGCGCAGATGGTAGATTAGGCCGAGGCGTTCCTCTATCCTTGCCAGTTCGCTAGGGTCTACCTCCAGCGTTTCTAGGCAGCTCTCCAATTCGCTCCTGATGTCCTGGAGCTCTATACGCACAGAACCTAGCCGTTCGCCGAGCGTAGATGCGCGGGGGTCTAGTGCCCCTATGCGGTTGAGGCTGGCTATGGAGGCGTGGATGGCGGGTAAAGCCCCGTTCTCGTCATCGCCCTGCAGTAGGCTTAGCGCTTTGGTGTAAGCCTCGCCGAGTTCATGGGCATTGGCAAGTCGCTTGCGTAGCGTCTCCAGCTCTTCTAGCTCATCGCCCTTTAGTTTGGCATCGCGCAGCTCTATGAACTGGAATTCATTGTAATCCCGTTCTTCTTGGGCAGTGCGCATGGTTGCCACCAGCTGCTCCAGCTGCCTTTTCGCATTGCTCCACTGGCGGTATAGGGTGGTGTACGCCTCCACCTGCTCCTGTATGCCCGCGTAGGCATCTAGCACCCGGAGCTGGAATTGCGCATCTTGCAGGAGCAGGGTGGCATGCTGGGAGTGGATGTCTACCAGTTGGCCTACCAGGGCTTTGAGCGTCTGGAGGTTCACGGGGAGCTCATTCACGTAGGCACGAGATTTCCCGTTGTCGCTTACCACCCGGCGGATTATCACCTCGTCGGCATACTCTAGGTCATTCTCCGCGAAGAAGGGTTGCAGCCCGTAGTCGCCTATGGAGAAGCGCCCCTCTACCACGCACTGGCTCTCGCCCTGCTGGATAGCGGTGGCATCTGCCCGCTGCCCGAGGATGAGGCCTAGTGCACCCAGGAGAATCGACTTCCCGGCCCCCGTTTCCCCGGTTATCGTATTCAGCCCAGGGTAGAGCTCCAGGTCGAGGGTGTCGATTAGCGCGTAATGCTTTATGTAGAGGTGGGTGAGCATGGTGTGGAATCCGGTTTCAATTCACGGTTTTGAGACCACTGCAACAGTCCCAAGGAAGAACCCCCTCTGCGTCCCCTTTCTAGAGGTGTTCTTTATCTCCCTGTTCGACAAAAATAATTTTAATCAACCACTTCCATTTCCCGAAGGATGCTGCCCGCCTTTGTAGCGACGTGGCGTGCCGCGTCGCGATAAAACGCACCCCGTCGCAAAAAATGAGATGCCGTCCCGCAATGCGATAAAAATCTTTTTTAATCAACCGCTCCTCTTTCCCGAAGGATGCTACCCGCCTTTGTAGCGACGTGGCGTGCCCCGTCGCATTATAAAGGAGGAGGCCCCCCATCGCTACGGTCTTCCATTGCGTGCCCTAGCGTCCCCCCTCCTTCTGCTTGAGCATCTCGTCGTACCGCTGCGCGTTGGCGTTGTCTATCTCGCGCAGTATGTTCACGGCCTTGGCCTTCTCGGAGGAGGGGCTGCCGCTGAATATCCCGATCATCTCATCGCGCTTGGCGTCTAGGAATAGGTGCAGGGCGTTCATATCGGCATCGGGGCGCTGGCGGTAGACCTTCTGCACCTCTACCAGTGCTTGCAGCACCTGCGTGCGACCGTCGTTGAGCTTGTCATACATCACATCGAGCCCGCGGCGGTGGTAGAGGTACATGGCACGGCGAAGGGGGCGATACTTGTCATTCAGCATGTTGTTCACTATCCAGTAGCGGTTCTTCTTGCTACCCTCATAGGCCTTCCATCCCTTTTCTGGCGCTACCTGCGCATTGTTCACTATCTGTTCGGCTTTCTCAAAGTAGGGGGTGCCGCCCAGCGGGGAGAAGGTGTCATAGTCATACCCAAGGATGATGTACGCGTAGAACGCCATGAGCGAGGTGAGATTGCTCAGGTGGGCCGACTCGTTGAACTCCAGCTGCTCGTTCTCTATGTACTTGAACTGTACGTTATTATCGAGTATATTGATGATAGGGGTCTGGTAGGAAGAGGCGAATACTGGGCGGCGCGATTGCACATTCATTGTGCCCTTGTACTCATCGCTGCCCACCTGCTCATTGAGCGTTAGGATTACGGTGTACTCTATACGCTCCCCCTCCTGGTAGGCGTGGTCTGTCCACTTGGTGTTGTTCAGGAATTCGTAGAGCGATTTCTGCATTGCCTCAAACACGCTCCTGTTCGTACCCTGGATCTTCTGCGAGTTGATCTGGATATTGCATTTGAGCTCTTGGGCCTGCCCTAGCACTGCCCAGCTCAGCAAGGCCGCCATCAGCAGGCTACCGCCAATGTTCCTCCAACTAGCGTACACCATTCGCAAACCCTCATTTTCTAAAACGGCATCAGCTCCTCTCTAGCTGCGCATACCCAGTCTACAATCGCCTCTGCCGCCTCCCGCTTGGTCTCTAGCTCCCGCTGCTCCACTACCCCCTCAGCCGTCACAAAGGCTATCCGGTTCGTGCTGTACCCGAAACCAGCCCCCTCATCGCAGAGGGTATTCAGCACGCAGAGGTCTAGCTGTTTTTCCTTTACCTTTCGTACAGCCTCCTCTACCCCCTCTGAGGTCTCGAGGGCGAAGCCTGTCAGCAGCTGGTAAGGCCCCTTATGGGCACCCAGCTCCGCCGCGATATCCGGATTCGGCACTAGCTCTAGCGAGAGGAGACTCCCATCGCGTTTTATCTTCTCTGTGGCGGGGTGTGCCACCCTGTAGTCGGCCACCGCGGCAGCCATGATCCCGAACTGCACCGACGGCCATATCCGCTTGCATGCGGCCTCCATCTCTAGTGCGGTCGTTACGCGGTAGAGGTGTACCGATGGACGCTCTTTCGGGAGCACCTCCGCGGGGCCGCATACGCAGTACACCTCAGCCCCCCTGGCCGAGAATGCCTCCACTATAGCCGTACCCATTCGCCCGCTCGATTGGTTACCTATAAAGCGGACCGGGTCTATCGGCTCGTGCGTGGGCCCTAGTGTTACCAGGACTCTCCGCCCGAGCATCGGCAGCCTACGGCGCAGTTCCTCCTCCTCCCCGTCTGGGGGAAGTATCCCTGGAATGGTCTCTAGGGTGTAAAAGTCTCCCTCTTTCTCCCGCTCTTCCTGCGATTTGCTGCGGTAGTGCTCCGGTGCTTGGAGGGCTAGTATGGCCTTTACCTCCGCTACTACCTCCTCGGGCTCTGCCATGCGCCCCTTGCCCTCCAGCCCGCTCGCGAGGAAGCCCTCATGCGGCTCTACCATCTGCACGCCATGAGTACCCAGGAGCTGTAGATTCTGCTGGGTGGCGGGGTGGGCGTACATGTCGGCATCCATAGCCGGCGCTACCAGCACAGGGCAACGTGCCGAGAGGTAGGTGGTAAGCAGCAGGTTATCGGCTATCCCGTGCGCCATTTTGGCCAGAGTGTTGGCCGTGGCAGGTGCTACCACCATGAGGTCGGCCCACGTGCCTAGCGATACATGGCTATTCCACTGCCCGTTAGAGGGGTCGAATCCCTCGGTGAATACCGGATTCTGGGATAGCGTGGCGAGCGTAAGGGGTGTTATGAAGTTGCGCGCCGCGGGCGTCATTACCACGCGTACCTCGGCGTCTTCCTTGCGGAGTAGCCGCACTAGAGCCGCCGCCTTGTAGGCTGCTATCCCCCCGGTAACCCCTACCAGAATCTTGCTCCCCTTCAGTATTCGCATGGCTATTCTAACGGCGAGAGTCCGTCGGGATTGGTGGTTTCTGGCTTTTCGGCGAATCCGAGCCTATGCTCTACGTACTCCTGCGTGGCGAGCAGGGCCGCTTTGGGCATATTCTCATAGCTCTTGGAGAGCTCTATCTGCTCATCGTTCTCAAACACCTCCCGCTCGGGCGAATCGGTGTAGAAGGCAAAGGCCTGTAGCTTTTCGCTTAGCTCCTGCTTGAGCTCATGGGCTATCTGGTCGGCCCGCTGCGCTATCAGCACCGCGGTTTCATAGATATTGCCCGTTTGGGTGGAGAGGTCCATCACATTCCGGGTTATCGTGCTGCTGGGAGCATTCAGCTTCTTGTACTCGCTTAGTTTGTCCATTGGGTTGTGTTCCAGATTAAAAGGATCGCAATTTCTAATTTTGAAAATCAAGAGGGGTGGGGTGGGAATCTGCCATTCTGCGGAGCGTTCTACTTGCCAGGCCTACTGCCGGGCCGATGTACGGGGCTCTATTTGGATGATTGCTGAAAAGGGTGAACGATTACTGGGAGGTTGATCACTCGCCGATGCGCGCGCTTGCCCTGCCTCTACACCGATGGGCGGGCTCTCACAACAATTGGCACCTCCCCCTCCAAGAATGTCACTATACTCTCAAATCTCAATGGGAATGTGATTTTCCTCCTATCCATTACGAATCAGCACTTTCACTAGAGATTCTACGGGTAGTTCAACAATCCCCTACGGTGTTGCCGAATCCGCTCGGCCTACTTTACCAGCTCCGGATTCGGGTCTTTCCCCAGAAAGCGCATCGATTTAACGTAGTAGTCGCTAGCCTCTTTGATGTAGCGCGATTGCCCGAATTCAGCGGCAAAGGTTAGGTACTCGTCCACGGTTTGCTGATACCGTTCGCGCCGTTTCTCGGGCACGCTGTTTTTGGCCATGAGGTAGGTGCTGCGGAGAATCAGGAACTGTCCCTCCTCACGGTAGGGGCTGTCGGGGTATTTCTCCAGCGATCCCCGCAGGGCCACTATGGCGCTTCGGTAGTACTCCTGGTGGTAGTACTCTTTGGCGGCTAGGTAGCTCTTGGTCATGAGCTTATTGTACATCTCCTTCAGCATCCGGTCTGCCTCTGCCCGGTGCGCGCCTAGGGGGAATCCCGCGATGTACTCGTGGAATCCGTTGATAGCCTTTATGGTGGGCTGCTGGTCCAGCTCGGGGCGTGGCGAGTTCAGGTAGTGGCAGTAGGGGGCCATAAAGCTCGCCTCCTGCAAGAACAGGCTGCGGGGGTAGTTGGCTATGTACTGCTCAAAGCCGTAGCCTGCCAGGTCGTAATCTCCATTGTGGAACTGGCTATCGCTCAAGTAATAGTAGGCACTATCTGCCCGCTTGGTGGCGCGCGAGAGCGGCGCTACCCGTTCAAAGAGCTGGGCAGCTTTATTCCACTTGCCCCGCTGGTAGTAGTCCAGCGCCGCGTGCCATTGCCGTTCGGTATCGGTGCTTTTTAGCAGCTTGTCGTACTTGTTGCAACCCACAGAGCAGCTTAGCACTGCCGCGCACGCCACCAGCAATATCTTCCTGTTCATCAGCATCTATCAGTCCTCTTTTCTTTTCAGCCATCTATCGCATGCTACCCGCGCAGCTGGCTACGGGTATTTTACGCCCCGCCGCCGCGCATTGCATGCACCCCTCCTAGAGCCGCGAATATACATATTTTTTTGCGAATGGAATTCAGGCGCATAAAACTGATGCGGACGGCGCCGTACCAATCCGCCCCGAGTTCGCATGCCGCCGGGGGTTGTGGAGCGAACCCACTATTCAGGGATTCCCCATCGGGACAAAGGGACGACTCCCCCTCTTTCGCCCTACCTTCGCCCTACCAACTCCCTACCTGCGCCGCTTCATCCTCGGATTTCGTTACGAAATCCGAGGATGAAGCGGCCCAGGTAGGGCGTTGGTAGGGCGATGGTGCGGAGAAGGTGCAGAGGAGTTTGAGGCGCGATGCGGTTTTTGGGGGGCGCTGTGGTTTTTGTTGGAGCGCACTGCGGTATTTTGTAGGGCACGCTGCGTTTTTT
>JABCOB020000112.1 GCA_013333835.2 Bacteroidia bacterium | reverse complement strand
GCCCTGCCCACCGCATTGTCTCTTGACCTACCGCCTCCTTCCCTCGAGTAAACGAAAAAAGGGAGGCCGAAGCCTCCCCTTCACACAAACAGAATAGACCATCCGAATCTTACATCATGCCACCCATGCCGCCCATGCCGGCTGCGCCAGCACCTGCAGCGGGGGTCTCTTCCTTCTCGTCCACCATCACGCACTCGGTGGTGAGCACCATACCCGCGATGCTAGCCGCATTCTCCAGAGCCACACGAGCCACCTTGGTAGGATCTATTACACCGCTAGCCAAGAGGTTCTCGTACTTGTCTGCACGCGCATTGTAGCCGAAATCACCCTTGCCTTCACGCACCTTCTGCACTATTACAGCGCCATCCAGCCCAGCATTGTGGGCTATCTGACGCAGGGGTTCCTCTATTGCGCGTTCCACGATACGGATACCCGTGGTCTCATCATCGTTTACACCCTTAAGGCCAGCCAGCGACTCTATGGTGCGGATGTAGGCCACGCCACCTCCTGGGATAATCCCCTCTTCTACCGCCGCTCGCGTTGCGCTCAGTGCATCCTGTACCCGATCCTTCTTCTCCTTCATCTCCACCTCGGTAGGAGCACCCACGTAGAGTACCGCTACTCCACCCGCCAGCTTTGCCTTCCGTTCCTGGAGCTTCTCCTTATCGTAGTCTGACGTTGAGTTCTCAATAGCGGCATTGATCTGGGATACGCGCTTCTTGATCTCATCCTTGCTACCAGCCCCATTCACTATGGTGGTATTCTCCTTGTCTATGCTCACCTTCTCGCACTCGCCCAGCATGTCGAGCTTAGCCTCTGAGAGCTTCAGCCCCTTGTCTTCGCTTATCACAATGCCATTGGTGAGTACCGCGATATCCTCAAGCATCTCCTTGCGACGGTCGCCAAAGCCTGGAGCCTTCACCGCGGCTATCTTCAGCGAACCACGCAGACGGTTCACAACCAGGGTCGCCAAGGCCTCTCCATCTACATCCTCGGCCACTATCAGCATCGCGCGGCCACTCTTGGCCACTGGCTCCAGTATTGGGAGCAGGTCGGCCATCGTGCTTATCTTCTTGTCGGTCAGCAGCACGTAAGGCCTATCCAGCGATACCTCCATCTTATCGGCATCGGTAATGAAGTAGGGCGAGATATAGCCACGGTCGAACTGCATCCCCTCTACCACCTTCACCTCGGTCTCTATCCCCTTGGCCTCCTCTACCGTGATCACCCCCTCCTTCTTCACCTTGCCCATCGCCTCGGCTATCAGCTCGCCGATCTTCTTATCGTTGTTGGCCGATATGGTCGCCACCTGCTCTATCTTGGTCATATCGTCACCCACCTCCTGGCTCTGCTTGCGGAGCTCGGCTACCACCGTGGCCACGGCCTTGTCTATCCCCCGCTTCAGATCCATTGGGTTTGCGCCCGCCGTCACGTTCTTCAGCCCCACATTCACTATCGCCTGGGCGAGTACCGTGGCCGTGGTGGTGCCATCGCCAGCATCGTCATTGGTCTTGCTAGCCACCTCCTTCACCAGCTGCGCGCCCACATTCTCCATCGGCTCGGGCAGCTCTATCTCCTTGGCCACCGTCACACCATCCTTGGTTACCTGGGGCGCACCGTACTTCTTATCTATCACCACATTGCGCCCTTTAGGGCCTAGGGTTACTTTCACTGCATTCGCCAGCTGGTCCACCCCGCTCTTGAGCTTATTGCGCGCCTCTATATCGAACTTAATTTCCTTTGCCATGATTGACAAATCCCTGTTCTAAATTATGAAAATCTGATTTACTTCTTGCCACCCTTGGGGGCTGGTTTCGGAGCTGCTGGTAGATTATTTCGACCATCCCCAGAGGGATTCCCGGTCGTTGATGGCCTTAGCATACCTGGCATCGGCTTCCATCCATGCTTTCCCATAGCCCTACTAGATTACCGCCAAGATATCGCCCTGCTTCATTATCAGGTAGTCTACCTCGTCCACGGTCACCTCCGTGCCGCTGTACTTGCCGTAGAGTACCACATCGCCAGGCTTTACCTCCATCGTCACATCCTTAGTGCCTGCTCCCACCGCTATCACCGTGCCGCGCTGTGGTTTCTCTTTGGCGGTATCGGGAATGATAATCCCGCTCGCCGTACGCTCCTCTGCCGCTAGAGGTTCTACAAGCACCCTATCGCCCAAGGGCTTGATCTTCGTAGTTGCCATCTTCGTTCGCTTGTAATGGATTCCTAACTGAAATTTTAACTAACCTTCAAAAAACGCTCCTCGCGGCCATTGCTGTACCGCTACCCTATTGAAAATATCAAGCTTTGTGCCAAACCCTGTTAAAACGATCCAACACCGACAATTGTTCACAGCCCCTGACATCATGGCATACCCTTGGCAGCCCTCATCTGCTCCCTATCGCCTCATCCACCAGTTGCCCTAGCAGCTCGGGCATGCCCCAGCCCATGGTGCGTACCATTCGTGGCACTATGCTTTGCGCTGTCATTCCTGGCACCGTGTTGATTTCCAAAAAATAGGGGACCCCATCGGCCACTATGAAATCCGCGCGGGCTATGCCCCTGCACCCCAGCCGATGGTAGATGGTTCGCATGTAGCCCCTGATTCTCTCGGCCTCCTCCTCCGGTATCGGCGCCGGGCAGATCTCCTGGGTGCTGCCATCATACTTCGTCTGGTAATCGAAGAAGGCCGCCGGGCTCACTATCTCTGCCAACGGGAGCACCACATCCCTTCCCCCCAGGCATACCATCCCGCATGAAATCTCCCGTCCTGCAATCCCCTGCTCCAGCATCACATCCTGGCTTACGCTAAAGGCCTCATCCACCGCCCGGGGCAGTTCTTCCGCGCTCGCCACTCTATGCACACCCACGCTGCTGCCATTATCGTTGGGCTTCACGAATAGCGGATAGCCCAGTTTCGCCGTTACCCCCGCCACATCGAGCGCGCCCTCAGAGTGCAGATCTACCGACTCCGCCATCGGCACTAGCCCGGCTAGGTATCGCTTACACGCGCTCTTATGGAACGTAAGGGCCTCGGTGAAAACGCCGCCCGTGGTGAAGGGGATACCCATCATCTCCAGGTAGCCCTGCAGCAGCCCATTCTCCCCAGGAGTGCCGTGATTGGCGATAAATGCCGCCTCAAACTGCACGTAGCCCTTGGGGAGAGCCAGCCCAAAGGTATTCTTGTCCACATCATACGCGCCCCCGTCTGCCTCGGCATAGCGCCAGCTTGCCCCCTGCACATCCACCATGTACGGCTCGTACCGCCCGCACTCGCGCAGCCAGTCCACCACCTGCCCTGCCGTCAGCAGCGAGATCTCCCGCTCCCCCGACGTGCCACCGCACAGCACTGCGATGTTTCTCTTCATAATCCCTTCAGTTCTGTAGGCCGCAAAGGTACGAAAGTTACGCTACAATGCGGCAGCAAGAGCATCTATTTGCCTGTGAACCCGCTGCAAAAGCCCCCCAACCCCAATCTTTTATCGAGAGTCTTCCCTTTATATTATGCGTAAATTTCTCTTAATCAGCCGATTCAATCTATCGAATACCGTACTTGATTATCAAGTAGGGGCGTCCCGCGAGTTGCCCTCGGCGTGCTCTCTGGCGTTTGTAGCGACGTGGCGTGCCGCGTCGCGATTCTAAGCGTACCGCGTCGCGATACCAAGCATGCCGCGTCGTCTATTGCGTTTTGCTGCAGAAAATCACATTTCTATCAATTGGCGAGCGCTGTTATCGCGATCTTGGTAGGGGAGGCTCCGAGCAACGCGAGTGCCCTCCCTCTTGCGTCTACCTACCCCTCGCCCCAGTCCTACCGCATCGCGCCTAGGTCTACCGAATCGCGTACCACACTATCGCGCCACCTTAAGCAGCTCGCCGGGATGGACGGCTCTTCTTGAAGCTCGCCCGCGGCATTGAGCAGCATACGGCGGGACAGTGGGGTAAAGAGGCTATCGCCGAGCGCCCTATTCCGCCGCTCTCCATCGT
>JABCOB020000111.1 GCA_013333835.2 Bacteroidia bacterium | reverse complement strand
CACACCTCCTATAAAATCGCTACCTTTGCCGTTGCAAAAGCAACCCTATGCGCTTCACTTTACGGAAAATTGCGCTTGCGAGCTACCTTCCCATGCGCCTCGCGCAGCTTGCCCTGCACATCAGAAATGGCAGAGCAGCCCGAAACGAATATCAGCACAGGAGATCAGTAGATATTTTTGATTTCCACACGCTCGCTGCTCCTTTGCCCCCTGCACCCGCTGATGTAGTGCTGGACAACTATTTATACGGACTTGGATACTCTCTGAAAAGCTTTGCGGGATTTTCCCCAGAGACCACACACCTTAAGGCCTACATAGAGCATGGGCTCTTTTTCGGCTCGTTCATTCATCCAGAAGAGCATATATGCCCGCTATCCCGCATCATCACCTTCAGCACCGTGCGCAAACAGTGGCTACGCCAAGGAGGAATACGTCGGGCTGTCGATTGTATCGGGCCTATGATCCACTATGCGCCGCCTCTAGTGGATGGCGAAGAGGAGCTGCTGCAATCCTACCGCCGCCAGCTAGGGCGTACCCTTCTTTTCTTTCCCTCGCACAGCGTCCGAGAGATCCAAGTAACCCCGCGGAATGTAGGCTCTCTAATCCACCAAATCCGCCAGTTAGGCAATGGTTTTGACTCCGTACTCATCTCT
Source organism: Bacteroidia bacterium (assembly GCA_013333835.2). GTDB lineage: Bacteria > Bacteroidota > Bacteroidia > Bacteroidales > CAJPTX01 > Bacteroides_D. The sequence continues at coordinate 13,618 of JABCOB020000111.1, read as the reverse complement.
GTCTTCTGGAAGGATTTTGAGCAAATGGAACTCGTGCAGGCCTACCTAGATGCAGGGTTTCGGGTGGTGACCTCTGGGCATAAATTTGACCCCTACTTTCTCAGTCGCCAGCGATTCCTCATTCGCCTAGCCGATGCCACCGCCTCTAACAGTGTGGGTACCCATATCGGCTATTGCCTCTATTACGGTAAACCACACCGACTTATAACCAGCGAACTGGACGAAAATTCACCCACTCCCACTGCTGCCAAACTCGCCACAGTAGGGCGCAGTACCAAAACCGACCTAACCTACACCCGAGAGACGGAAGAGGTAGCCCGCCTGTTCAATACTACCGAGTGGCTCATAACGCCCGCACAACGCGCCGTAGTAAACAAGTACTGGGGCACAGATCTGGTGAAAAGCCCCGAGCAAATAAGGCGCATCATAGAATCGAGTAGGGTGCAATTCCGTGGGTTATAAGCTCTCCCAGCAGTTGCGCTGGCCAAGCTACAGCAGAAGAAAAATTCCACACGTGTACCAGTAAGAAAACCGTTCGCCTGGGACACGGGGATGATATAGCCTCCCCCTGCAGCGCGTTGCGATGTCACAGCTGCGCATCTAAAAAAGCTCCTCTTTGCCAGGCTCTCGTAGGCGTGTGGAGTGAGCTACATGGCCTGTAGAAGTGGGAGCGCATCCCGGGGTAGATTGTAACATTCGCAGCATAACGATCTAGAAAAAAGGCAGCTCGGCTATACCGAGCTGCCTTAGTGAAAATGGGGTGAGAGCCCACCGCGGATCGTACCCCGAAGGGACAATCCCTCTCACCCCAAGACCTTGCTTTTGCTATTCTCCCTTCTTCCCTACGAGTTCACCGAGCTTCTCGTACTGCTCTTCTGTCACCCGCTTGAACTCCTCCTTCAGATCCCTAAAGTGCGCCTTTATAACCTTGGAATCGGCCTTCTTATCGTAGGCTTTAATCCTCTTCTGCACTGCATCCCAACGGTCAAATGCCTCTTGGCAGAGTGCATCTACAGACTCCGCAATCTCTTCTCCATGCGCCAGCACCAGAAGCGAGCAATCATTCAGAAAACCTGCCCGCACGCTGTTCATCTGCTTTTTGAGATCCCGAATACTTGCCATCTTACTGCCCTCAATTGCCCTATCTACTCTCGAATTCCAGTACAAAGGTAGTGCTTTTTTCCTTAACACCAAAACTGCAACACCGTCCGCCTCCCTTCTACACCAGATTAATAATCACTTTACCTTGCCATTTCCTATCCGTTTTCAAATATACAATACACAAGATCAACAATTTAACGCAAACAATTTGCCATTTATCCATAAATCTAAAATACCTTCTTGCCCCCAAATTTTAGATAGAATACAAATAGCTACTCTAGGGGATCTGTACGCAAAAGGCCGCTGGCGCAATCTATCGCACCAGCGGCCTTTTTATGTTTCTGATACTAGCGCTTCCGGGCTACTTCATGAGCTTTTTTATAGCCCCAGCAAGCCGTTTTACCCCCTCCTCATTCTTCTCTTTAGACATGTAGGAGAAGTTGCAGCGCAGGGTGTTCTTCCCGCCACCATCGCAGTAGAAGGTGGTTCCGAGTACGAAGGCCACTTTCTCCTCAATGGCGATTTTGAAAAGATCCTCCGCATCCATGTAGCTGGGCAGAGTGAGGAAGAGGAAGAGTCCCCCCTCGGGTTCTGTCCACGTTACCCCCTCTGGCATGTACTTCTTGAAGGAGTTGATCATCACCTCGCGCTTTTCGCGGTAGTTCTCTATGATGCCCGCGAGGTTCTTGTCGAAATAGCCCTTCTGCAAGTAGTGTGCCGCTATACGCTGCACGAATGGCGGTGTGCAGAGGTCGGTTGCCTGCTTGGCCATCACCACCTTATCTATTATACGTTCCTCGGCCACCACCCAGCCGATACGGAATCCCGGTACAAAGGTCTTGCTGAATGTGCCGAGCAGCACTACGCGCCCCTCGTCGGCAAGCTGGTAGATGGTAGGCTGCGGCTTGCCAGCAAAGCGGATTTCACGGTATGGGCTGTCCTCTATGATTAGCAGATCATGCTTCTGGGCCACGGCGATGATCTCCTTCCGCCGAGATTCTGGCATGGTGATACCCGCAGGATTCTGGAAATCGGGGATCACGTAGATGAACTTAGGCTTGCGGTTCTCGGCTATGAGCTTGGTAACCTGCTTGTCGAGCAGGTCGGCACGCATGCCCTTTTCGTCCAAAAGCACTCCCTCCATCTTGGCGCCATAGTTGTTGAACGCCTGCAGTGCCCCGAGGTATGAGGGCAGACCGCACATGATGGTATCGCCCGGGTTGATGAAGATCTTCGGGAGGAGATCCAACCCTTGCTGGGAGGCCGTGGTGATTATCAGATTGTTGAGTTCCACCTTTAGCCCCTGGCTCTGGTAGCGCTTTACCAGGATCTCGCGGAGCATGGTGTCGCCCTCAGTGGCGCCGTATTGCAGCACCTGCCGCCCCTCTTTTTTCAGCATCTCATCTATTATCTCTTGCAGCTGCTCAATGGGGAAGCTCTCAGGAGCTGGCAGCCCCCCCGCAAAGGAGATAATATCAGGTTTCTGCGTGAGTTTCAGCAGTTCGCGTATGGCGGAGCGACGCATCCGCCCCGCGCTCTCTGAGAAGAGCGATTCCAAATTCTTGACCATAGCTATAGGATTTTGAGAAATTGCAACGATTACGAATGCCCCACTACTCTACCCCGTTGCAAAGGTAGGCATAATTCGGGGAATCTGCAAACTGCCGTCCTAAACCTCGTACACTAATCGCAACGTCCCTCGGTAAGCGTGTAGGCAATGAAGGCTGATAACGCCCTGAACGCAATAGCGCGATGCGGCACGCCACGTCGCTACGGTCCTCTATAAATGCAAGCGATTGATATCAAGATCTCTTGGGCAGGGGAAGGAAAAAGCCCCTCTGAAAATAGCGCGTTTGTGCACCATTTTCAGAGGGGCGCATAGCCTGATTCCACGCCCGAATTGCGCATTATCCTACCTCCGCATTCGCCCCATAGCACGCATATCCCCCTTCGTACTGAGCGTACACACAGCATCCGTCCAGTCTAATCCCGCAGCTTGGCGAGGAAGAACTCCCGATTGAGCCGGGCGATGTGGCCTATGGAGATCCCCTTGGGGCACTCGCCCTCGCAGGCACGGGTGTTGGTGCAACTCCCGAATCCGAGTTCCTCCATCTTAGCCACCATTCGCTTGGCGCGCTGGGCAGCCTCGGGACGCCCCTGAGGGATTACGGCATACTGCGACACCTTAGCCGCCACAAAGAGCATGGCCGAGGCATTCTTGCAGGCAGCTACACAAGCCCCGCAGCCGATGCAGCCAGCCCCATCTATCGATTCATCGGCCTTCTGCTTGGAAACCAGAATGGCGTTCGCATCCTGTGCTGAGCCGATATTGACCGATACGTAGGCCCCTGCCTGCTGGATCTTGTCGAAAGCGTGCCGATCTACCATCAGGTCCTTCACCACGGGGAAAGCAGCCGACCGCCAGGGTTCTACCGTTATGGTAGCGCCGTCTTTAAAGGAGCGCATGTGCAGCTCGCAGGTCGTGGTCTTCTCCTCTGGGCCATGCGGGTTGCCGTTGATGAAGAGCCCGCAGCAGCCGCATATCCCCTCGCGGCAGTCGTGGTCGAAGGCCACTGGCTCCACCCCGCGCGCTAGCAATGTGGCATTCAGGTAGTCCATCATCTCGAGGAACGACATGTCACCCACCACGCCGTCGAGCTCATAGCGCTCAAAATGCCCTTTGACCTTGGCGTTCGCCTGCCGCCATACTTTCAGTGTGAACTTCATAACTCTACCTCCTGCCCATTATGCACCATGCCCTGTGGAAGCGACCCTAGAAGGCCTAACCCCGTAAACGCCTCTACTAGCTGAAGGCTAAAAATGTTTCCAACCAAAATCCTGCACCACCACGCTACCATACGGCACATCTTTCGTCTTTAAAAAGCCTACACCCATATGGGTATACTTATCGTGCAAGATATTCCCCCGATGGCGCCGCGCATCATCATCCACATCTATCACTAGCGACCGTACCACCGCCCTCGCCTCCGTGAGCCCGTACTGGCAATTCTCCCCCACATAGCTACCAAATACCTTGGTGTAGCGTTTTACCCTACCCGAAACGTCGCTGCCGTCGCTCCCAATATGCCCTATCTTCTTGGTCTTTACGTAGTCATCGGCAAACCATTGGGCAGACAGCATCAGCGCATCGTGCAGTGCCAGCGGCTTGCGCGCCTCTGTCGTTAGCAGAGCTTTATAGCATCCCTGCAGCGCCACCTGGAATTTGCTTTGATCCCCCTTCTTTATCAGGGGTTTCAGCTCTACCTCTGCGTACTCTTTGGGTTGGGTGCGCACCCTATTCACCTCGCTGAGCATCTGTTGGGCAAAGGCCGAAAGCTCGGCGCTATCCCCTCTGACCCCCTCATGCTTACTGCAGCCCACCGCCACCGAGAGCACGGTCACGGGTAGCAGTACCACGAGTGCAAATCGAATAGCAAAGCGCCTCATAATCGTAACATTAACCCGACTAGTCACCCAAAAATCATAACCCTCTCAATGCGATGCATCATAGCCGCAGTGGCACGCTGTAACCGCGATGCGGAACTCTGTAACCGCGACGCGGCACGCCACGTCGCTACTAAAATGAAAACATCGAAAATCTGCCCCTGCACAATCCCCACCCCTGAACGGGAGAATAATCCAGCAATCCACTCCTACTTGTAGCTCCTTACGGCCAGCTTCACAAACTCAAACTTCAGAGGCTCTTTGTGGAGCTCTGGCTGCTCCCCGGCCCCCTTGTACTCCCATGCCGATACGTAGGCGAACTCCTCATCGTTTCGCTGCGCCTCGCCCGTTTCGGTCTGGTACTCCTCGCGGAAGTGCGCACCGCAGCTCTCCTCGCGGTTGAGGGCATCGAGGCACATAAGCCGACCGATCTCAAAGAAATCGGCCACTCGCCCCGCCTTCTCCAGCTCCTGGTTCACCTCCTTGTCGGTCCCCGGCACGCAGAGGTCGCTCCAGAATTCCTTCTCCAGGTTATCGAGCTCCACCAAGGCCTTCTTAAGCCCCTCGGCATTGCGGCTCATACCGCAGTACTCCCACATTATCTGCCCAAGACGCTTGTGGAATGAGGCGGCAGACTTCTTGCCCTTCACGCCCATGAGCCGTTCGATCTTCTCCCGCGCTTCCCGCTCTGCGGTATCAAACTCGGGGGTGTTGGTCTCAAACCTCGGCACGCGGATCTGGTCTGAGAGGTAATCCGATATGGTGTAGGGGATTATGAAGTAGCCATCGCCGCTGGTCTGCATAAGCGAAGCCGACCCTAGCCGATTGGCCCCCTGGTCGGAGAAGTTCGATTCTCCTATAGAGAATAGCCCTGGCACCGTGGTCATTAGGTTGTAGTCAACCCAAAGCCCCCCCATGGTGTAGTGCCCGCTGGGGTAGATACGCATAGGGGTCTCTAGGGGCGATTCACCCACTATTTTCTCGTACATCTCGAAGAGGTTGCCGTACCTGTCGAGCAGCACCTGCGCGCCCAAACGCTTGAGGGCATCGGAGAAGTCGAGGTATACCGATTGCCCAGTGGGTCCCACCCCGTAGCCCGCATCGCACCGTTCCTTAGCCGCCCTAGAGGCCACATCGCGCGGCACAAGGTTACCGAAGGCTGGGTAGCGGCGCTCTAGGTAGTAGTCCCGTTCCTCTTCCGGGATATCGCTGGGCCTGCGCTTATCTCCCTTGGCCTTGGGTACCCAGATTCTGCCGTCGTTCCTTAGCGATTCGCTCATAAGGGTGAGCTTGCTCTGGAACTCATTGAGCATCGGCAGCCCCGTGGGGTGTATCTGGATAAAGCTCGGGTTGGCGAAGTAGGCCCCCTTCTTGAAGGCCGCCCACGCAGCAGACCCGTTGCTATTGAGCGCGAGCGTGGAGTAGTAGTAGATGGTGCCATAGCCGCCCGTGGCCAGCACCACCGCATGGGCAGCGTGGCGTTCCAGCTCGCCGGTTACCAGATTCCGGGCGATGATACCGCGCGCCTTACCATCTACCAGCACTATGTTCACCAGCTCGCGGCGGCTGTACATGGTTACGGTGCCCGCGGCTATCTGTCGGTTGAGCGTGCTGTAAGCCCCCAGGAGGCACTGCTGCCCCGTGAGCCCCTTGGCGTAGAAGGTTCGCGATACCTGCACCCCGCCAAACGAGCGGTTCTCTATGGTGCCACCCTCCTGCCGGGCAAAGGGAACGCCCACCGCGGTGAAGTGGTCTATCACATCGTTGCTCACCTGGGCTGCCCGGTAGACGTTCCCCTCGCGCGAGCGGAAATCGCCCCCCTTGAGCATGTCGTAGAACAGGCGGTAGACGCTGTCATTGTCATTCTTGTAGTTTTTGGCCGCATTGATCCCCCCCTGGGCAGCCACCGAGTGCGCCCTACGCGGGGAATCTTGGTAGCAGAAAACCTTCACGTTATACCCCAGCTCCCCGAGGGCAGAGGCGGCGCCAGCACCCGAGAGGCCCGTGCCCACCACTATGATATCCAGTCGTTTCCGGTTGGCCGGATTCACCAGTTTGAGCTGCGCCTTATGGCGATCCCACTTCTCGGCTAGTGGCCCTTCGGGTATCTTCGATTCTAACGTTGCCATTACCATGCCTCCTCTCTCTTCGTTACCGTTTCAGCTCCACTAGTGAATAAGTAGAAAATAGAGCGGTATACTGCTGAAGCCCAATCCTATAACTATAGCGTACACCACGCTTATAGCGTGCAGCCTGGGTATCCATTTCCTGTTGTTGAACCCTAGGGTTTGGAATGCCGACCAAAAGCCGTGCGAGAGGTGCAAGGCCAGCAGCACCGCCGCGGCTATGTAGACCAGGCAGTACGCCACGCTCCCTTTGAACAGCCCCGCCACTACTGAGTAGGAATCGTCTACCGTATGCCCGCCGAGCTCAACCATCGGCATCTCGGTAAAGCGGAACTTCCAGAAGAAATTCATGATGTGCAGCACCAGGAACGCCAGCACGGCCAAGCCGAGTATATACATGTTTTTCGACGACCAGGAGGTGAGGGCATTGCCCGAGGTCTGGGCATAGCCTATTGGCCGGAACTTCCTATTCTTCAGCGTGATGATGGTGGCGTAGAGGATGTGGAATACGAACCCAGCGGCCAGCAGGGGCTCCATAATCCGGATAAGCGGGGTAGAGATCATGAAGTGCGCCCCCGTGTTGAACATTTCCCCCTCAGCCCAGTGCTGCCCGAACATATCCACATCGTTGAGCATCAGCGTGAGGTTGATGCTCAGGTGCATGAGGAGGAACAGCATGAGGAATAGCCCCGAGACCGACATCACCAGCTTCCGCCCCAGCGGGCCACCAAAGATCCCACCACTCATATCTTTATCTTTTAACCTTTTAGCCTAGCTAGCCTGGGTATTGAACCCGCACAGCACACCGCGAAGGTAGACTTTCCCCGCCACCCGAAAAAGCCCTAAAGAATATCCTGCGAATATTTATACAGATTCTGATTTAGCCACCCCCTCCAGCATAGCGCAATACTGCTGCAGCATCTGGGAAAAAGTGAACTCCCGTTCGAAACGTCGACGCGACTCACGCCCCATCGCCTCCCAGTCATACTCCTCCATCCGCCCGAGGAGGTCGGCTAGCGCCTCCACTTTGCAGGCTATTAGCACCCCATTACGCCCGGTTTCCACCTGTTCGGGCATACCTGCAAGGTTGGTGGTAATCACCGGGAGCCCCGCACGCATCGCTTCGATTATCGAGATGGGCAGTCCCTCATTGCTACTCATAAGGATGAAGATCCCATGCCGCTGTAGCTCTCCGTGCATCTCCCTATTCGCCACACGCCCCCTAAAGGTTACCAGCTCCTCCATCCCATAGCATCGTGTTAGCTCGCGGCAGGCCTCCATTGCCGGGCCATCGCCTACTATAGTCAGGTGGAATTCTCTCCGCTGTTCCTCGCGCAGCCGCCCTAGTGCCTCAAGAATGAGGGTTTGCCCCTTTCGGGAATTCACGGTGCCTGTGCAGACCAAATCGTACTTTACCCCGCTGCTCTCGCTGCATCCCGCCAAAGGCAGATTCTCGATCCCATTGTGAAAAAAGACCAGCCTTTCCCTCGGTATATCAGGGTTCTCGTGATTGAAATTCTCCAGCCCTACCCGAGCGATGAACACCAACCGGACTGCTCGATGGTAGACCAGATCCATCTCCCGATCCATTCTCCTGTACAGCCATGTGTTTCGTAGTTTTGGGAACGAGGCCAATTCCATAGTCCACTTTGTGCCGTCGGAGTGCTGGAAGAGTACAATCTGAGGCTGGCCTGCCCGATCTCGCCCTAAGAATCCTGCTTGGCGCAGATACTCGTAGGCCGTGTACTCCTCATGGAATACCAGAATATCGCCCCTTCGACCAAGGGCTAGGTAGGCTCTCACAAAATGCTGCACGCATCGCCTCTCGCGCAGCAGGTAGAGTACCGTGAGCCACCGGTTACCTTGTATCAAGCCCCGTAGCAAAGCCTTTATCCGGCCAAACCGTCGCTTTGGAGGGTTACCCGCAGCCTCCATCCCGCCTGGCCGCACAATATCGTAAGTGAAAACCTGGAAATCAATTCCCCGCGCCGAAAAGTAGTCCCGGTTGGCCATCAATCGCCGCAGAGTACCCGTGGGGCCAATCGGTGTGTGTAGATTGGCCGACAGTAAATCGTCTACTATTATCCGCATGGCGCTAGCATTCCCTATCGGTCGGCAATACAAGGTTGCGAGCCAACTCCTCGGCCAAGGATGCGGGTTCTAGCACATCGATGTACCCCGCCAGCGTGAAGAATGTGATCTCGTTGATAAAGCACTCATGCCCATTGCTCAGCAAATCGATCCGCACGTGGTAGGGGAATTCTTGCGCCAAGCGGGTAGCCAATTCCAGCATCTCCTGGCTATTTACGGGTAGCTTCACGCTATCTACGTACTCCTCATCGCCTCCCAGCATATAGGAGGTTGGGTAGAGTGTATAGTCTGGCGCCAAGTAGCGAAACCGTCGCGTAAGCTGCATATCAGCCTGCCCATACTGGATAACCACCAAGTGTCCACAGCAGAAGTAGTACTTGTACTCCTCCACTGTGCCCTCGGGGGTTTGTATCAACCCCTCGGCCATGATTCGCGGCCGTATACCCTTGTAGCACCATTCTCTATTGCTGTTCCAGAGCCCATTCCGAGATGCCATCTCACTCCTCATGGCAAACCGAAGTGCTGGCCAGTCGGCCTCTGCCGGGTTGCCCACTAAGTGCACATTTCCGTTGCCGTGGTTACACTTCAGCACAAAGGGCAGATCGTGCGGGAAGTTCTCAGGGCGAACCTCACGCCAATCATCGGTCATGAAGTAGAGCGGTGTGAGGTACTTGCTCGTGCCGGTTACCCGGGTTACGAATTGACGAACCCGCAGCTTGTCGGCACACTGGTGGTAGAGCGGATTGCGATCATGCAGCTTGAGCCATTGCAGCTTCTCCTGAAAACTCTTAGGATGATCCAGATCTGGAGTGTACCCCACCAGATGCTTGAACTTCCTTCTGATAATCCACCTATCGGGCCATATGGTGTAGCGTAGCCACGTATGGAGCCGCCGCAGCGGCAAACTGCATACGAATAGGAAGGGAGAGGCTTCCAGTATACTCTTTAACCTGCTCTTCAAGCCCATAGTGCCTTGGTCTTCTTTTGGTAAACGTAGACCCTGTAAATCAGCTCCACAAGGTATGAACCCACGCACAAAAGTACAAAAAACAGCAAACTATGGTGAACTCCAGCCCCAATGCCCCCTAGCAGCCCCACGAGGTAGCCCACCGTGGTGACCATAATGCTCCACAGTAGGTAGCGTGCATAGCGGAAGGCTATGAGGAATTCGGAGGCCAAATAGCCACTTACGGACAGCAGCAGAGGGGCTACCATGTATATGCGCAGCTCGAGCAGGCTGCTAAGCCCTGGGATGAATAGCGGGGCAATCCAGGGGAGTAGCACAAATAGCGCCGCAGTTCCCAGCAGCGTAAAACCTACCACCGCCACGCCACCGCGGCGAAATAGGGAGAGGCTCTGCGTAGCCGCTAGGCGGGGAAAAAGCACGGTACCCACCACTCCTGCGGGTTTCACCAGTAGGGAGGTAAAGCGCGCCCCGAGATCGTACACCACCACCCACTCCATGCTCACCCAGCTGCCGATGAGCAGGTAGTTGAATTTATCCTTCACTGAGCATATCGCATCGGTACCGAATATTGGTAGGGCATCGTGCAGCATGTAGCGGATGTAACGCCTGCGCGGCCAATGCAGCCGCACGCCGTACCGGTACCCTATATACCACAGCGAAGCCACACCAGCCAGCAAATACCCTATTCCCATGAGCAGCGGAGCGTACACGTAGTCGCTAGGGGCATGGATAAGCACGAAAAGCAATACCACCGACACCAGCCGTACCGCAATATTCATAATGGCGACCCCCCGCATATTCTCCATCCCTTGGAAAAAGAATTGCGGGAATAGCAACTCGTTGAACGTAAGCGTATAGGCGCAGAGAAAGAGCATCGTATGCGCCCTATACTCTGGCACTAGGCGCACCAACCCAATGTACGCCCCTAGCGCAACAAACCATACCAGCAGACGCACACCGCACACCGCAGAAAGCAGCTCTGAGAGAACCCTAGGGCTATCGCGGTACACCGCTACGCTCCTAGCCCCCACGGTGCGAAATCCGAAATCGACCGCTATGGAACAATAGCCCGCTAGCACCTGTGCGGTTATCACTAGCCCGTAGACCTCCTGCCCGAGTACCCGTACCAGGTAGGGGTACACGAGCAGCGGCACCAGTAGCACCACGGCCTCCAGCGCCGAAATGTAGCTGAAATTGGCCAGCAGCTGCCGATTGCGCACGGCTAACTCCCGAATGCTGGATAAAAATGGCATCTACGCAAATACTGAAAAACATATAAACGAAGCAGCATGCTGCGCCCCAAAATGCTAGATCCCGTAATAATCTCGATACCAATCCACGAAATGCGCTATACCTTCCCGCAGGGAGGTGGTAGGGCTGTAGCCGAAATCGTGTTGTAATCGAGAGCAGTCAGCCCAGGTTTGATACACATCGCCAGGCTGCATGGGCAGGTACTCCCGCAAAGCCTGGCGCCCCAGACGATCCTCTATAGCCTCTATAAAGTCTAGTAGGCGCACAGGTGCTCCGTTCCCAATGTTGTATACCCGATAGGGGGCACTCGAGGTTGCGGCATCCGCTAGGCACGCATCCCAACCAGGCTGAGGCTCGGGCGGGCAGGGTAGCACACGGGCCACTCCCTCCACTATATCGTCCACGTAGGTGAAATCTCGTAGCATGTCGCCCCCATTGAATACCCGAATCGTCTCACCACGTAGCACTGCCCCCACAAAGAGGTGCGGACTCATATCAGGGCGTCCCCACGGCCCATACACAGTGAAGAAACGAAGCCCCGTGGTGGCAAGCCCGTAGAGGTGGCTGTACACGTGGGCCATAAGCTCCCCCCCCTTCTTTGTAGCCGCATACAGGCTCGCCGGGTGGGCTATGCCATCGGCCTCGCTGTATGGTGTTTTCGCATTGAGCCCATACACGCTGCTGCTACTGGCATACACCAAGTGGCGCACCCCATGCGCCCTGCAGCACTCCAGAATATTGAGGAATCCAGACACATTGCTCTCCACGTAGGCCGCAGGATTCTGCAGAGAGTAGCGTACCCCTGCCTGGGCGGCTAGGTTCACCACTGCCGTGAATTTCCCTCGGGCAAATAGCGCCTCCAGTGCCGCACGATCTGAAATATCAATCCGGTAAAATGTGAATCGTTGCATTCCCTTCCCCATCCCTCTCTCTCCAGCACCATCAAGACTCCCAGCCTCAGATAGCGACTCGGGCTCTACGCCCAGCTGTCGTAACCTATCGAGCTTGAGTGAAACCTCGTAGTAATGGTTCAGGTTGTCGATTCCCACCACCGTGTAACCCTCGCGCAGCAGCCTAAGGCATAGGTGCATACCTATAAACCCCGCAGCCCCCGTTACAAGAACACGTGTGTCTTGCACCGCCGCTATCGTAGGGTGCACTGTTCCCTTGCGCATGTTCATCATCCCTCCCATCCTTCCGGCAGCTCTATATCCCCCAATGCTAGCCGATCGCCAAACCTCAATGCCCGTACCACCCTCATCCCCAAGATCTTCGGAAGATAGTAGGAGGGAAGCCCGAACCCCGGGCGCACGCTCCGCACATTCTGGGGGGTTATAGCATCGCCCGCCTCCATGTCTTCGGCCACGTAGAGCGAGCGCCCCCCCATACGGGCAGCCTCCATGCCCGGCGTTAGGGTGTAGTCTACCCGCCCGAGCATGGCCTCCGCAGTGCGCACAGCCTGCACCATGGCGGTGAACTCACCCTCATCCATAGAGAACGAGGCATCGGGCCCGCCAATAGCCCGGTCGATAATGAAGTGCTTCTCCACCATCACCGCCCCCAGGGTTACCGCCACCACCGGGGCCCAGGGACCGAGCGTATGGTCAGACAGCCCCGCCTTCACCCCGAACCGCCGCGCCAGGTCTGGTATCATGCGCAGGTTGGCCTCCTCGGGTTTCGTAGGGTAGGCCGAGGTGCACTTGAGCAGGGTGATATCGTCATTCCCAGCATCCCTACAGGCCTTCACTGCACGGGCTATGTCATCCTCGGTGGCGATACCCGTGGCGAGTACCATCGGCTTGCCCTTGCTGGCAGCATAGGCTATAAGGGGCGTGTCGGCTATCTCGAACGAGGCGATCTTGTACATCGGCGTCCCCAGCCCCTCGAGGAAATCGACCGCCGTAGAGTCAAACGGTGTGGAAAAGCAGACGAGCCCCAGCCGCCGAGCCTCCTCAAAGAGCTCCGCATGCCACTCCCACGGGGTATACGCCTCCTGGTAGAGCTCATACATCACCCGACCATCCCAAGGCCCCCCCTCGTGGAGCACAAAATCGGGACGAGCGCAGTTTAGGGTTATCGTATCCGCCGTGTAGGTCTGCAGCTTTACGGCATCGGCCCCGGCGCGCTTGGCGGCACGTATGGTCTCCAGCGCCGTGCGCAGGCTACCATTATGGTTTGCCGAGAGCTCGGCCACTATGAGAGTCTTGCGCATTGCGCCTGGATTACCGTCCATACCCCTACTGATTCTAGCATCTACCATCGCCCTTCCACGCCGCGAAGTTAGGAAAAGGAGAGGAATAGAACAGCAACAGCCTTACCACGGCCAGCACTCGCCCTTAAAAATTGAGTGCTACTACTACAAAACTCCTGCAAAATTCATACAATCATCTTGGCCCGCCGTATCGAAACGGTCTTCGATAGGTAGAATCGATTGATTAAAAAAGATTTACATGCGAAAAGGGAAAGCCCCCCATGAAAAATTGAACCCACACGGGACTTTTGCCTTGGTCTTATAGCATCCCGTAAATCAACACAAACTACCCACCTTCGCCCTACCAACGAGCCACCTCCTTCGCTTCATGTTCGGGTTTCGCCTTAAGGCGAAACCCGAACATGAAGCGAAGGAGGTGGCTCGTTG
>JABCOB020000110.1 GCA_013333835.2 Bacteroidia bacterium | reverse complement strand
ATCTCCTGGGTGAGGGGGCGCGCCTTGAGGTAGAGGACGTTCACATCATCCGATGCCCAGAAGGGCTCTTCCTGGTAGAAGGCCTCTCCCACCGAGCCGTTGTAGCTCACGGTGATCGCGTTGGCCGGGTAGATGTGCTCCTGATTGGCAATGCGGGCCGTGATGCCATTGTTCATCCCGCTCGCCCCGATGTAGCGAATACGCCCCTCCAGCATATCGGCCTTGGTGAGCCGTTTCCCCTTCTCGATCCGGAACAGCTCTGAGAAGCGGAACTCCCGCCACCCGCGCGTGTCCACCCTACCCATTGCGCTCCCCCCTTTCAATCCGGATCACAATGCTGTCGCCCTGCTCCTCCACGGTGCTCGAGTAGAGTACCCGGTCGACGAGCTGCTCGCGGAAAGCCTTGGGATCGATCCCCTGCTGGAACATCAGGTAGTCCATGACGGTCTGCCTGAAATCCTCCTCGTAGACCTCAAACGCCTCTACGGGCATCTGGTACGAGAGGTGCTCGGCCGGGTCGAGCCACTGGATCGTCTCGCTTCCCGATTGCTTCTGGATGACATCCACCCACCGGTCCTCGATCTCTTGCCAGCGATCTTTCGTGTCCTGCCGCCCCTGATTCTTGACGGTCTCAAGCCCGTCATCCTCTATGTAGCAGGCGAATATACTCCGGTCGCCATGCGGCACCCCGGCCTTGAAGATGAAAATGGAGGTCGTCACTCCCTCTATGAAAACATTCTCCGGAAGCTTGATGATTTTCAAGAGGGTATGCTGCTTAAGAATCCGCCGAGACTTCGCTACCTTCTCCATCTTCTTATCTGGGAGGATAAAGGCGCAAATGGCATCCTTCTGCACGTTGTCCAGCGTATTCTTCACTATATCGATGCACCCATACTTATTCTCAAACGGAGGGTTCATCAGCACCCGCGTGGCATTCTTGCTTCGAATCCACCTAGCCGCCTCCTCGCTCCGAGAATCTAACTGCTCGAGGTTGGTCTTGCCATCCTTGTGTATGAGCATATTGGCGCAGGCCAATGCGAAGATCTCCCGGTCGAATTCTATCCCGAACAGCTGGGTCTGCTTAATCTCCTTCGCCTTATTAGTCCGATTGCCCCCAGCCTCCTTCACCATATTGCACATAGCCTTCACCAGGAATGCCCCCGATCCACAGGCGGCATCCAGCACGATGTCATCCTTACCTGTCTCGGTGAGGCGATACATCAGCGAGGTGATGTGGTCGGGGGTGAATACCTGCCCCTGCTCCGACTTCCCCTTGTAGCGGTTGAACTCGTTGAAGAATATCGCCATGACATCTTCTCCCTGCCAGAAGTCCGAGTTGATGTTGTCAGAGATTTCCTCAACGCAACTGATAAATTCGTCGATGGCCTCTTGATTATTGGTGATATTCATCCGGATTCCAGAGTAAACATCCAGCAGGATGTTCAGCTTGCCGTTCTGCTTGATCGCATCGGCATAGGACTTAGATAGCGTATCGAAGATCGAATTCCGGAATGTGTTGTAGCTCATTCCATTGGTGAGGACGGCCCCGTAGCGCTTGGCCACCAGCGCGCAAGCCGTGAAGATCATCCGATGATTCAGATTCTTAATGCCGAACCGGAAATGGAGCGAATCGTTGATCCGCTTGGTGAGCGCGTAGATACGGGGCTTGTCGATCAGGTTCTCGGCAAAGAGATTGAGGTAGTACTCCTTGTTGCGCAGCTCCTGCTCGCCCGCCAGCAGCTCTCCATTCTTGAAAACCCGGATGTCCTCCCCATTGTACAGAATCCCGACCACTTTCTTGAACTGCGAGGCGACCACATCGCAATTCCTTAGCAGCTCTTTGATCTGTGGTTCTCTGAGAGAGGTTCTGCTTCGTTTCACCTCTAGGACTATCGCGGGAAACACCCTGTCGTTGGGCAGATACCACCCATCGGGACGCCCCAGATTTCCGCTGAATCCGAGCTCCACAAATGAGGTCAGTTGGCCTACGCCTGCCCGCGCCGTCTCGGTATTCTCCAGCCCCAATATGGTCTTCGCTTTGTCTAGTACCTGATCTTCTGTCATCCGCTAGAAATCCTCCTGCTTACTCGTTCCTTCTCTGGAAGTAATCATTCCGCCCATACCCAACTTCCCACACTCTTCCTCTGCCATCCTCCTGGCAAGTACACGATGGTTAGGATTTTATACCTACACGGGCGCAAAAGTAATAATTTCAAGATGAATGATGCTCTGTTGGGTTCACTGAGCACAACCATGCAAAGCAATGCATGTCGTAAAAGGATTCTACTTTATCACAAGTCCCATTATGCGATCCAGCATGCACCCAGTTGCCACTAAGCTCTACCGGGTCAACTATTGTGCAATTTCTGCACTTCCCATTCGGTGCCCTCCACCTGCCGTTGCGCAAAAAGGGCAGGCAGCCCCACTCTGTGGACTGCCTGCCCTAAACCTCAACCCCGTGATTGTGAATCTCGCGAACCTGCCTCTGCAGAGACCAACTCCTACCGACCGCTACCCATTGTTCTACCTTCCCAAAATCGTTGTATTATCTCCCTAGGGATGCTATGGGAAAAGCGGGAATCTTAGCAATCACGCCACCACCGTTATTCCTCGAGCAGCATCTGTTGCCCTGCGCCAGCCGATGCCATTGCGGTGTTCTCCAGCCCCAGTATCGCCTTCACTTTGTCCCTTACCTGATCTTCTGTCATCCTCTACTCCTTCCGCTCGGTTAGCCGTATTACCTCGCCTCCCTTCCTAAACTGCACGCAATAGGTGGAGAGCTTCGGGTATTCCTTCAGCAACCCCGCCAGCCTACTGAGCAGCCCGTAGTAGTCATAGGCCAGAATGTCGATGAAGATGGTGCCAGGCGCTATGGCGCCCCCGAGCATCAGCCCAAGCCCACTGGGGGCGAGCAACTCCCCCTCTATCCGATCTTGCAGGGTGTAGCGGAAATCGAGAACCTCCTTACTAGTGGCGAAAACCTCGTCACCAAAGGAGAGCGCAAGGAATACCGCCCGCGCTCCGAACGCCTCAATCCTATCGTAGATCCCGGTTTCCCCTGCGTGGTACTCGCGCACCAGCGGCATAAAGCAGGTAGTCCCCACCATTATGCTATCGCGTGGGTCGTCGCTCTCCTCTTTCGGGTTGCGCTCATAGGCGTGGTACACCTCCTGCGGGTTGGTGAACACCTCCTTGCCGTGTGCCTTGAGGGTCTTCTCTATGTGGTCGCGCAGCTCGGGGAGGGCGATCATCCCGAGGGTGGGGGCATCGGTGCGCTGCACCTCGCCGATGTACTGATAGGTCAGCCCCTCGCCCACCATTAGCTCGAGGATGATCCAGAAGGCGTTGAGCGCCTGGGGTTCCTCTAGGTTGCACAGCCCTGGGTGGTAGAAGGTAAGGTTAAACAGATTCTCCTCGCTATCATACTCCACCCCCAGCCTCACGTGGTCCATATTCACATCCACATCGTACATCCGGAAGCCGAACGAATGGTGAAGCCCAGGATTCGCGGGGAGAAAGTGCCACTTCCCCTTGAATTGCTCAGGCATCCTCGCCACCACGTAAGGGTAGAGGTAGAAGTGCGCTGGATGCCCCTCTACCGAGAAGGTGAACTCGTGGTCGCCCCCGAGGTTGAAGTGCACACCGTCGGCCAGCAGCTCTACCCCGGCACTCACGAACTCCACGACATCTTCGCCCTGATCTGCCCGGCTCTCGGTGATGGCCGAAAGGCGGGGCTCGTTGTCTGTAAACCACTGCCAGAACTCGGCCACCCGCCGGCAGAATGGCACACGGACATGGCACTCACTGATGAACTCCACCGCATCCTCGTCATCGGGTGTCAGTTCGTGCACCCGTTCGAAGTAGCGCAGCGCCTCGCGTTCTCGGTCGAGGAAGTAGAGGGCGTAGCCATAGCGGTAGTGCCAGTTCGCCTCATCTACCCCCTCTGCGCGGGTGGTCTCCAGCAGCTCTAGGGCCTTGGCGTAGCTCCCTAGGTTATTGTAGGCTCTGGCCAACAGCCCAATAGCCTCTGCATCCCGTTCGTCTGCTGGCAACCCCTCTATCAGATCTACTATCTTCTGATGCTCATCAGCCTCTGTCCACTCGTCTATCTGATGGCGCAATTTCTCGTTCATCGTGCTCGGTTTATTAAATGGCTACTCATATATCTAACTGCACGGCGGGCCGCATTGCCACGCCCTCCCTAATCCCACCAGAAATACCACATTCTCGACCTCCAAAGCGTGTCGGCCAGCATACCCACGTTGGCATCCTCCTTTAGATATTCCAAAACATCGGGGCAGAATCCGTACTGTTCCTTGGCAAGCTCCAGAGCCCTCTCCTTGGGTATAGGCTCGGGAAGTACAAACTCTAGCTCGTCATGGCTCATAAGGGCAGGGACAGCCCCGTACTGTTGATACCAGTATTTAGCCACAGCCATCAGCTCGGCAGTACCTGGGCACTCATTCCACTCCCCAAAGGGTAGGTAGGCGAACACTTCCCAAGGGTGCTTCACGGGGATCTCGGCGAGTATTACAGGAGTGGTCTTCTCGGCATCGTAATCCCAGAACGACAGAAAACCTCCGTTTGGGCTTCCCCCCTCCATCTTCCCTACGATCTCCCCTTCCCAGTCCATCTCATCGTCTTCCGCCTCCTCCATCCGTTGCTCCTGCATTACGTTCAGAACAGCCTTGCCATCCTTCACCGTTTGGGCGAGCACCTTCTTCCGGTAGGCCGCCACACGCTCGGAGTTGAAAGCGTAGTCCTTCTCGCCCATGCTGCCTTGGTCTGAGTTCATCACCAGGCACTCCCAGAGGTTCTCGTCCACTGTAATGAGCATGGGAATGTACCCCTCTCGCACCCCGAGCCGCCGGGCGTACCCGTAGGCTGCCACCAAGGGGTCATCATCCTTCATCGGGGGGAAGTACTGGCACTTGCAGTTCAGGTACCGCATTAGAGCCACCGCGAGTTCAGAGGGCGGTGTATTGCTAAATTCCTGGTTCATCCAGCCATTCCACCGCTCCTGTATCACCGCCGCCATAGCCTGATAGTAATCCTCGTCATAGGGGATGAACAGGTAGGCCTCCTGCTGGAATTCGTTGGAATGGTAACGTGCCGGGCCAAAGTAACGCAGCGCGTAATCATCAATATCCGACGGGAAATTGGGAGCCTCCAACACTCCGTAATAGTAGTACCACGAGAAGGTTTCGCCCCGCCCGTTGAAGTAGCAGCGCAGCAGCACGCCATCGCATTCATCCCGTATAAGAACACGTAAATCTGTATGGAGTGGATCGCTCTTTACACTACGCACCAGCTCGCTGTGCTCCGCAAGGAAATAGCCATCCATAAGATCGTGCTCTATGCACCACCGCAGGTAGATGGCCAGGTGATTATACGCTGCTAACTCATCCACAGGGAGCCCTTTCTCTCGTATGCTCTCCAGATGCCAAAGGGCATCGTCCATCAGCACATCATCTTCCACATCGGGCATTTCAGAATCCTCCTATTATCAATGGTTTAAACATAACTACAGATTTACCCCCTCTCCTCCCAATCCCCCTCAGCCCTAATCAGATCCACCAGCCGCTCTATAGCCTCCCCCTCGGGCACATTGCGCGCCACCACACGCTGCCCCTTGTAGAGCGTAACCCGCCCTGGGCCAGAACCCACATAGCCATAGTCGGCATCCATCATCTCCCCAGGCCCGTTCACTATGCAGCCCATCACCCCTATTTTCAGATGCTTGAGATGCCCTGTGGCCGCCCTTACCTTTGCCAACGTTGCCTGCAGCTCAAAGAGCGTTCGCCCGCATCCTGGGCAAGCTACCAAATCGGCCTTCACCCGCCGCATCTCGCAGGTCTGCAGTACCGAGAGGGCAATTGACAGCTTCTCCCCTCCCCCCTGCAGCACAACGCCCTCGGCCAAACCATCGAGCAGCAATGGACCATACGCAAGCCCGCAAGCCTCGGGGTAGTGGGCAGAGGGTTCTGAATTCAAAGCCCTCTGTTCCAGCACTATGGGAATCGAAATTTCACTGGTGGTGCAGTGGTATAGCGCCGCCCGCAGACTGTGGATGCCTGGGTGCTGGGCTGTAAGGATGGCCAGCTGGACATCGGCAAGCCACGAGCTTAGCATTGCGGGGTTGGCTAGCACATCCTCCACCGCTATCCGCTTCGCCCGCCAAGCACCAAGCATTGGGCAGTAGCAATTCTCACCTTCGGGCAGCAGGAATCGTTCCCTTAGCTCCTGTGGTACAGTGCTCCTATCGGTACTAGGGGCGCATAGCACGAGGTCGGCACTCTGCGGCCTTGCCTGCCACCGTCCCTCGTTGTCTTGCACATAGCCTAGAGCCTGTAGCAACGCGGTATCTACCCTGGCCTCCGCTATATCTACCACCACGAGCCCGCTGCATTGCAGTATGGCTACCTTGGACTTTCGAAGCCTGCCACGCGCAGTGTTCGTCCAGCCTGATGGGAGGTCTTTTGGTCTACATTCAGCCTCCCCTCGCGCCTCCTCTCGCCACTTCGCGGTTGTTTCCACCAAATATCTACATACTGGAATTTCATTCACGGCAGGCTCTGTGAGCGATACCCGTATGGTGTCTCCTATACCATCGACAAGCAGAGCCCCTATCCCAATGGCAGATTTCACCCGTCCATCTTCACCCTCGCCAGCCTCGGTTACCCCTAGGTGCAGGGGGTAGTTCCACCCGCGCTCATCGAGCCGCCTGGCAAGCAGACGGTTAGCCAATACCATAGCATGCGGAACGCTGGATTTCAACGAGATAACAATACTGTGAAAATCTAGCTGTCGGCATATATCCACCACCTCTAGTGCCGACTGCACCATGCCCTCAGGGCCAGCACCGTACCGAGCCACCACCCTCGGGGCTAACGAACCGTGATTCACCCCTATACGGATAGCCACCCCTCTTTGCCTACAAATCGCTATAAGTGGAGCCAGCCGATCTCGCATGTCTACCAGTGCCGCTTGGTACTCCTCTTCGCTGCTCGTTTCCCTTGTGTTGCAGTAGTTACCCGGGTTAATACGCACCTTATCTACCCACTGTGCAGCCTCCAGCGCCGCGGGTGGGCTAAAGTGGATATCGGCTACCAAGGGTATCGTAATCCCACGCTCCTTCAGTGCCCTCCGCACCTCTCCCATGGCCATAGCATCTGCCACCGTGGGGGTGGTTATACGCACCAACTCCGCTCCTGCCGCCACCAGCTCTATGGTTTGCCGTACCGACCCTTCCACATCGCTGCCCTTGGTGGTAGTCATGCTCTGCATCCGCACTGGATTCTGCCCTCCAATACCAACCCCTCCCACCATAACCTCTACGGTAGGACGGCGGCACGGGATGAATGGGTCAATACAACTGCTCATAGCACCTATGAATCCTCTAGATGATGAAAAGGGCGGGGCGTGCGTGAGAATCGCAACGTACCCCGCCCAAATACGGAATGCCCCTAAATCGCGCTACTAATTGTGCGGTCCATACCCTTTACTTCACTCCCATCTCACCTACCAGATACCCTGCCCTGGCGTACTTGTCTATCAGGAACAGCACGTAACGAATATCCACCACAATATTCCGACAGCGATGGGGGTCGAACATGATATCGCTCATGGTGCCTTCCCATACCCGGTCGAAATTCAGCCCAATCAGCTCGCCCCTCGCATTCAGGGTTGGGCTGCCAGAGTTGCCACCCGTGGTGTGGATGCTAGCTAGGAAACAGGCGGGTACAGAGCCGTTCTCTCCCCATCGCCCAAAATCCTTCTTCTCCCAAAGCTCCCGTAGACGCACTGGCACCACGTAGTCATAAGCACCCATTGCCTCCTTCTCTACCACGCCATCGAGGGTGGTTGTGGGAGTATAGACCACAGCCTCCCTGGGCTTGTACCCCTCTACCTTACCGTAGGCTAGCCGAAGGGTAAAGTTGGCATCTGGGGCGTACAGAGCCTTGGGATTCATAGCCTGCAACCCCCTCAACCACAAGCGATAGAGGGGTACAAGTCGCTCCTGCAGGGCTCTATAGTGTGGGTAGATACTCTCGGTGTACTCTGCCCGGAGTGCACGCGCAACGCCCAGGAGAGGATCATCGGCAAGCGGGGCTACCCGGCCAGCCTGTGCCTCGGCCAACCAATGGCTACAGCGAGCCGCATCGGTAAAAATGGAGGTGGAGAATAGCCGCCCTACTAGGGATTCTACCGTGCTGCTAGAGAGCAATGAATCTAACGTGCGTATCTCCGCCTTGCTCCCCTTCGGTATAAGCGAACGGTAGGCTTTGAGCATCTGCACCATCAACTCTCTGTCTACCCGAGGGTCGTAATCCTTGTAGAACCCATTTGCCTCTTCTTGGAACGTAGCCAACTCCTCTGGCGTCGGACGTTCGGCTACCCCTGGCACTCTGGCCAAGGTACTCATGGCGAAATCGAGCGATTCTACCCCCCGAAGCCCCTGATTCAGATAGCTGAAAATGAGGTTCAACGGCTCTAATTCACTGTATATAGAGGCCATAGAATCTAGCAGGTAGCCGTAGGTTTTCACCCGCTGCGGGTCTGCCTTTACCCACTCACCGAAACTCCTCTCTAGGCTCTCCTTCACTTCCACGGCGTGGTTTCTCGTTAGCCCATCTACCTCACCCTGCCACTTCTTCCAGGCATTGGCCACATCGGCGTACTTGCTGGCATACTTTATGCGGATGGTATCGTTCCCCTGCATGTAGCCACGCATTACTGCTAGCCGCTGATCACGCAGCCCGATGTTACGAGGGTCGGTATGGTTCACCACCTCGGCCACAGCCTGCGACACCAGGAACTGCTGGGTTCGCCCTGGGTAACCGTACACCATGGCGAATTCACCTGGCTTCACCCCCTTGGTGGAAATCTTAAAGCTCTTCCGTGGGCGGTAGGGTACGTTGGCAGGGGAGTAATCTGCTGGCTGATTGCCAGAATCTGCATACACCCGAAGGAGCGAGAAATCGCCCGTATGCCGTGGCCACACCCAGTTGTCAGTATCCCCCCCAAACTTACCGATGGCCGAGGGTGGCGCCACCACTAGCCGAATATCGGTAAATTCCCGATAGGCGAAGAGAAAGTACTGATTCCCGTAGAAGAGCGGTTCTACATCGTACTTCAGCTTGGGATTATTGGCCTCCAGCCCCGCCACCAGCCTACGGGTATTGCTCTCGATGAGGGCGGCACGGGCAGATTCATCCATTGCGGCTTCCACCCCCCTAAGCACGCTGTCCGTCACATCATCCATGTACTCGAGGAATCGGACGGTTAGCCCTTGGCAGGGTAGTTCCTCGGCCCGATTCTTGGCGCAGTAGCCATCGGTAAGGTAGTCATGCGCAACGCTCGACAATGCTTGTATGTAGCTGTAGGCGCAGTGGTGGTTCGTAAGGAGCAGCCCCGTGGGCGATACCATAGCCCCCGTGCAACCATTGCCGAGCTGGGCTACAGCATCCTTCAGGCTAGCTTGGTTCACGCTGTAGAGATCCTCAGCGGTAAGCTTGAGCCCCTTAGCCTGCATATCCTTGATGTTGAGCTGCTTTACCAACGAGGGCAACCACATCCCCTGGTGGGCCTGCCCGCATACCGCAAGGCATAGCCCCAGGCCCAGTGTAATGGCGTATCGTAACGTGCGCTGCATGGCGATTGAAGGTCGTTTTGGCATTTGGATTCCACCGCAAAAGTAGCTATATTTGCGCAATTGTTAAAGACTGCTACCATGGAAACGGCATCGGCCGCCAAGGCTACGGGGGGCGTGGTGGAAGAGAAACCCCAAGTAATCACCGCGAATAGGCTGCGGCGCAATCTCAACGCATACTGCGAGGCGGTACAGGCGGGCAGCACCGTGCGCATACGGCAGGGGAAGGACACCTTCGGGCTGGCCGTGGCCCAGGCCGACGAGCCACTCCCCGAGGGGCGGCTCGTGGTAACCCGAGACGAGGAGGTGGGCATGCCCCTCATCCAGGTGACTGGCAGCCAGTTCCGCAACAATATCCCGCT
>JABCOB020000109.1 GCA_013333835.2 Bacteroidia bacterium | reverse complement strand
TGGAGCCACCGCGCCCACTGCGTAGAATGGCACCACGCAGTAGAGAAACCCGTATGCTGCCCGCACACCCAGACAGCGTATCAGCTCAAAGAAGAAGCGATGTCCCAGGGCACTACCCCGGCTACGCCCTGTCCACCTCTGGAGCCTAGGCATTCGCCCGTTTAGTGGCTATGAGATTATAAAAATCTGAGAAGGTGCGAAGACCTTGAAAATCCTCAGCCACAAGGGTTATTCCCCACTTCTGCTCCACCAGCACCACCACATCCACCATGTCGAGGCTGTCGAGTGAAAGTGTGTCTATCAGCTCGGCGTCGGGCTGTATTTTCTCTATTTCTACCTCGAACTCCTCAGCCAGTATCGCCCGTATCTGCTCCTGCAGCTCTGGCGATGCCTCTATTTTCCCTTCCTGCGCCATATTTTTAATCTCTCCACTGTTTCCCTGTCAGTGCGGACGCCATCCCTACATACTCCAAGCGACGCACTGCCGCTAACATACCTACAATCATCCACGGGGCGCCTTATGCTGATCTTGCCCTTCTAAGCGGCCTGGAGACCGCCCCACATCCCCCCAAAGCGCACGCCTCAGCCGCCTATACAATCCTCCACATCCCCCACAATCACCCCCCGCATGACCCCGCGAATATACTGAGAATTTACCAACTAAAACCGGGCTACTCCCGAAACCTACGAAATGCAAGCGTGCTGTTGGTTCCCCCAAAGCCAAAGGAATTCGACACAAAGGTATCAAAATGCCTATCGATACGCTCTGGTGGAATACAGAGCCCCTCAGCAGCAGGGTCGAGCCTATGCAGATTGAGATTGGCCGCTATGAAATCCCGTTCCATCATAATGAGGCTGTATATAGCCTCGCTAGCCCCAGACATCCACATCTCATGCCCTGTGAAGGCCTTGGTGGAGGTTACCACGGCCCTATGCCCACCCAGCACGTCCTTTATGGCCCTTGCCTCTACCGCATCGCCTACCGGGGTGCTAGTGGCATGGGCGTTGATGTAATCCACATCCTCCACGCTGAGCCCTGCCGAATCGAGGCAACGACGCAACGATACTGCTGGACCGATAGCGTTGGGTACAGACAGGTGGTCGCCATTGGATGAAAAACCGTAACCCAGCACCTCCGCAATCACCTTAGCCCCCCGGCGTTTGGCCGATTCTAGGCTCTCTACAATTAGCGTGGCCCCCCCCCCGCTCGGCACCAAACCATCGCGATCTGCGTCGAAAGGTCGTGAGGCCTCCGTAGGCGCATCCTCCCGCTTGGAGAAAGCCCCCAGCCCATCAAAACTGGCCACCGCAAGCGGATTCACCTCCTGCGCTCCCCCGCATATTATGCACTCCTGCAGCCCCTGCCCTATGAGAAGCCAGGCCAGCCCTATAGGATGGCTACCGCTGGCGCAGGCCGCGGCAATGGTCATATTGATGCCCCGCAGGTTATAGAGGACTGAGAGATTCATGGTTACCGTAGAGTCTAGGCTCTGGAACACGGCGCCGGTGCCAGCCATCTGCGTATTGCGCTTCTCGCGTATCACATCGGCACTGCGTACCACAGCCTCGGCGCAAGAATCATTCCCAAAGAGAATCCCCACCTCATGGGTAGCCAAGTAATAGGGTGTTATACCCGCCTGCGCCAACGCCTGCTCCGTGGCCAAGTAGGCAAATATCCCGGGCTGCCCCAGGGTAATCCGCTCCCGGCGCCCCAAACGCCCCTTCAAGTCGGGAGTCGACACTATGCCCGTGAGCCCAGACATGTAGCCCGCCTCCTTACGCACAGGGTCGATACCTATACCGCTCCTACCCTGGTATAGCGAGGTTGCCACCTCTTCCACACTTTCACCTATGCAGGAGTGAATCCCAATCCCAGTGATGACTACTCGGTGTTTCATCCTAAACTATTCCATTCATTTTTTTGCAAGAAGAGACCACAGGACGGGGAATCTGCGAAAATCCAGGGTGCAGCACATCGATTAAGCGCATTTTGCAGAGGCCTCGTTTTGTGCAGGCCGCAAGCCTTACGTATACAGCCCCCCGTTCACCTGTAGCACCTGCCCTGTGATGTAGGATGCGCTGGGCGAGGCCAGGAATGCCACAGCCTCTGCCACCTCCTCGGGCGTACCAAAACGCTGCATGGGCACTAACGTTCGTAGCTGTTCTACAGGGAGTTCGCCCGTCATATCAGTCTCTACGAACCCGGGGGCAACCGCATTCACCGTGATACCATGCCGAGCCACCTCCAGGGCAAAAGCCTTGGTGGCAGCTATTATCCCCCCGTTAGCCGCTGCGTAGTTGGTCTGTCCAGCCACACCCTTTATCCCGCTAAGCGAGGCCATATTCACTATACGACCGTACCGCTGGGCGCTCATACGCTTGAACAGGAGCTGGGTAACGAAGAAAAAACCGTCGAGCTTCACGGAAAGCACCCTATGCCAGTCCGCCTCCGTTTGCCAAAAGAGCAGATTATCGCGCCGTATACCCGCGTTGTTCACCAGCACCTCTACCCTAGCATCAGGCTGTTGCCCTAGCCAGGCGCCCAGCACCTCGGCGCATTGCGTACCGCTAGCCACATCAAAGCGAAGAGCCTCAGCCACTGCGCCCTGCTCTGCCAGTAGGCTAAGGGTGATGCCTGCCTGCTCCTGATTCCGCTCATAGGTGAAGAGGATGCGATATCCTGCGCGCGCCAACCGTAGGCACACAGCTCGCCCTATCCCTCGCGAACCCCCAGTTACCAGAGCCCAACGAGGCTGGTTGGGGTCTACATTCAGCTGTCGATTTCGTGGCATGGTGGAAATTGTTGTCCTTTTTTATCTTCTAGAAACACAGCCTATTCGCTTTGCGCAGCACGATACCTTACACACCCCTCGCCTCTCTAACACCCTGGCTCATGCTCCTGCACGTAGGCCTTTATCCATTCGAGATCGAAGTAGAGCGCCCTGTCCTCCACCACCTGGGGGAATTCATTCCGCACGGCCTTGTACACCTCCCGCGTGGTGGGCGAGAGCCGCTCCTGTATGCCCAGCGCATCCACAGCTTGGGTCAATGCCATGTGCAGTACGCTCAGCACCTCGGTGGCGTTCTCCACCACCTGCGCGCACAGCAGGGCAGAGTTCGTCCCCATGCTCACTATATCCTGATTATCATTATTGTTGGGAATGCTGTGCAGGTACATGGGGTAGCCCAACGTCTGGCACTCGGCGGTGGTGGAGGTGGCTGTGAACTGCGCAGCCTGCAGCCCGTAGTTTACCCCCAGCTTGCCAAGATTGACAAACGGGGGGAGGATGCCATTTATCCTATCGTGCATAAGGTAGTTCAACTGCCGCTCCGCCAGCATGGCCACGCGCACCATCACCATCTTGAGCTGATCCATGGCCAGCGACACCGCATCGCCGTGGAAATTCCCGCCATGCACCACATTGTTCAGCTCTGGGCAAACGAGCGGATTGTCGCTCACCGAGTTGAGTTCGCTTACCAAAGCCTCTTCTACCAGCTCTATGGTATGCCACACAGGGCCGAGTACCTGGGGTACGCACCGCAGCGAGTAGTAGGGCTGCACCTTATGGGTGAAATGCTCATCAGACGGTGCATTGTAAAGCTCTGCAGCCCTATCGCGCAGGCAACCAGAGCCCTCTAGCATCGCCCGGAGCCGTTCGGCCACGGCGGCCTGCCCGCTCCCGCCCCGAGCCTCGAAGAGCGCCGGGGAAAGGAAATCGGAATAGCTCGCGGCCACCTCATTGATCAACGCAGAGGCAGCCAACGCCCAGCTGAATAGCCGCTTGGCCCGCAGGAGCGTCACCAGCCCTATGCCGCACATCACTGAAGTGCCGTTCACCATGGCCAGCCCCTCGCGGATGTGGATATACTTATACAGCGGGAATGACATCGACACCGAAGCCACGGGGATTCGTCGCCCCTCGCTCAGCAACTCCCCCTCGCCCAAAAGCGCCAGCGCAATGTGCGCCATCTGCACCAGGTCGCCACTCGCACCCACGCTGCCGTGCCGTGGCACATAGGGGGTAAATCCATGATTGATAAATTCTTCTAACACGCTCAGAGCCTCTATGTGCACCCCCGAGCGTCCTCTCGACAGCACCTGGAGGCGGCACAGCATCGCGGCCCGCACGTATTCGGGCTCTAGGGGCTTGCCGCACCCAGTGGCGTGGCTACGTATGAGGTTGTACTGCAGCGCCTGCAGTTCATCATCGGATATGCGATACTGCGCCATAGGGCCAAACCCCGTGTTGATACCGTAGATCACCCGATGTTGCCGAAATTCCTCTAGGAACTCGTAGCAGG
This sequence comes from Bacteroidia bacterium, assembly GCA_013333835.2. GTDB lineage: Bacteria > Bacteroidota > Bacteroidia > Bacteroidales > CAJPTX01 > Bacteroides_D. The sequence continues at coordinate 416 of JABCOB020000109.1, read as the reverse complement.
CCTTAACCCGAGTGTATACCGGCTCCCCTAATGACACCGAATACCCCCCGAGCACCACCTTCTCAAAGGATTCGAGCGATAAATCGCCATCCAGAACTACCTGATTCTCAAACGTTCCCATAGAACCCCTACCTGTAGAAAGAATGCCGCGAAGTTAGGTAAACTCTAGGGGCTATCCAAATCTAGAGGGCAAAGGCGGAAATGGGGCAGGCAGTTTGCGACGCAGCAAGGAAATTCACGACGCGGCACGCCACGTCGCTACTAAGACCTGTCGGATCAAAATGGGTGGGTAAATACGGGTAAAGCGATGCGGCATGGCAGTTTGCGACGCGGCACGCCACGTCGCTACAAACGCCGCGGTGCCTACATGGCCATGCGGGAATCACCACAGGGAATGGAGGCCTCGGTAGGATGCG
>JABCOB020000108.1 GCA_013333835.2 Bacteroidia bacterium | reverse complement strand
GTAGGGAAAACCCCGCTGACCAAACGCCTCTACCATGGGCATATCGCCGAAGAATACGCCAAGAGCTACGCGGTGAACATTCGTAATCGTTTCCAAGCCGGGGCGATACACATGGTGGTGACCAACTATGAGCTGCCTAAAGGACTACGTTTTCCTCCGAGGCGGTGCACAGTACAGGGCCTATGAATTCGCTACGGGTGGATAAACTGCGTAAGCGGCTCGCGCAATGCCATGCGCAGCCCGTATTCTTCACGGCGTTTGCCAATCGGGCGAGCTTCCGCCGTTGGGCTGCCGATATCGCTTGGGAAACTGAAGTTTGGATTGCCGAAACACCCGACCACCTGATCCACTACAACGGCCACCGATTTTTAGACCTATTCGGAGAATCCTAGCGGCTTGTTTTCGGTTTAATCCATAAATTTCACTACCTTTGCGGCGGTTTGCGCTTTGGCCTGTTCGCCAAGCTCCACCAAGCGCGTATAGCTAGAATGTATGGAAGAAAATAGCACCTCGCTAGAGAGGATACAGCGGGTCGACATTGAGGACCAGATGAAATCGGCCTACATCGACTACGCGATGTCGGTCATTGTGTCACGCGCCCTGCCCGATGTGCGCGATGGGTTGAAACCAGTGCATCGGCGCGTGCTATTCGGCATGCAGGGCCTAGGGCTACCGCATACCGCCCAAACCAAGAAATCGGCCCGTATCGTCGGCGAAGTGCTGGGGAAATACCACCCACACGGCGACAGCTCTGTGTACGATGCCATGGTGCGCATGGCACAGCCCTGGTCTCTACGCTACCCGCTGGTAACTGGGCAGGGCAACTTCGGGTCGGTAGACGGCGACAGCCCAGCCGCCATGCGGTACACCGAGGCCAAGCTGGCACGGATTGCCGACGACGTACTCAAGGATCTGGACAAGGACACCGTAGACTTCACCCCGAACTTCGACGAGAGCCTACAGGAACCCACCGTGCTGCCCACAAGAATACCGCTCCTGCTGGTGAACGGCTCGTCGGGCATCGCGGTGGGCATGGCCACTAACATGGCGCCGCATAACCTGGCAGAGATAGTGGATGCCACCTGCGCCTACATCGACAACCGCGACATCCCTGTAGAGGACCTCCTCCAGTACGTGAAAGGGCCAGACTTCCCCACGGGCGCAATGATCTACGGTACCGACGGGGTACGAGACGCACTGCTCACCGGCAGAGGGCGGGTGGTGGTGCGCTCCAGAGCCGAGATTGAGGAAACGGCCTCGGGGCGTAGCTGCATCGTAATCACCGAGATCCCCTACCAGGTGAACAAGGAGGAGATGATCCGGCGCATAGCCGAGATGGTGAACGAGAAGAAGATAGAGGGCATAAGCTACATCAACGACGAGAGCAACCGCAAGGGGATGCGCATCGTCATCATCCTCAAGAAGGACGCGGTGGCCAACGTGGTGCTCAACCACCTCTACCACCATACCCAGCTGCAGACCTCCTTCCCGGTGAACAATATCGCCCTGGTGGATGGTCGCCCTAAGCTCTTGAACCTGAAGGATCTGATAGTACACTTCGTAGCCCACCGCCACGAGGTAATACTCCGCCGCTCACGGTTCGAACTCAAAAAGGCGCAGGATAGAATCCACATCCTTGAAGGGCTTCTCATCGGGCTAGACCACATCGATGAGGTGATCCGCATCATCCGTGGCTCCGAGAATGCCCCGCAGGCCGTGAGCCGCCTCATGGAGCAGATCGGGCTTACCGAGATACAGGCGCAAGCACTGGTAGACCTACGGCTACGCGCCCTCACCCACCTGGAACGCGACAAGATCCAGGCGGAATACGATGAGCTGGCCAAGCTGATAGACTACCTACAGCGCCTACTGGTAGACGAAAGCATGCAGTACGGGGTGATAAAAGACGAACTCGTAGAGGTAAAAGAAAAGTACGATGACGGACGACGCACCGAGATAGTGCCGAATGCCGAAGAGTTCACCCCAGAGGATTTCTACCCCGATGATGATGTGGTAATCACCATATCGCACCTCGGCTACATAAAGCGGACAAACCTCGCAGAGTACCGTGCGCAGAAGCGCGGTGGAAAGGGTGCAAAGGGTTCTGCCACAAGGGATGAGGATTTCATCGAACATCTCTTCAACACCACCATGCACCACACCCTGCTATTCTTCACCGAGAGCGGGCGGTGCTACTGGCTCAAGGGCTACGAGGTGCCAGAGGGCGCAAGGGATTCCAAAGGACGCACCCTGCAGAACCTCATAAGCATCTCGCCCGACGACAAGGTACGGGCAATAATCAACGTGCGCCAGCTCGACGATCCCGACTACACCTCCAGCCACTACGTGGTAATGTGCACCCGCTGCGGTGTGGTGAAAAAGACCCTGCTCTCCGAGTACTCCCGCCCTCGCTCTACAGGCATCATAGCGGTGAATATCAGGGAGCAAGACCAGCTACTCGAGGCCGTGCTAACCGATGGGCAGGGAGAGCTCATGCTTGCCAGCAGGCACGGGCAGGCTGTCCGCTTCAATGAGGATGCCCTACGCACCCTGGGGCGTAACTCCACAGGGGTCATCGGGATGAGGCTGGAGGGGAATGACCAAGTAGTAGGCATGGTGGCCGTGCAACCCGGCGAAGAGCGTACCCTCCTGGTGGTATCAGACAGCGGATTCTGCAAGCGCTCACCCATCGACGAGTACCGTAAGACCAACCGAGGCAGCAAGGGCGTGAAGACCCTCAATGTGGCGAAGGCCGGCGAAGTGGTGGGGATAAGCCTGGTAAGTGAGGATGAGGATCTCATGATCATCTCGCGAAATGGGGTGATATCCGATTTCCCGTTGCGCAGACCCACGTGGCAAGCCGTAACACCAAGGGCGTACACTGCATCACACTCGGCAAGGGTGATACCATTGCCTCCATATCGCCCGTAGCCAGCGGCACGAACGAAGAGGAAGAGGTTGACGTAGAAGAATAGCCTTCTAGCAACACAAAGCCGCCGCTAGCAAGTATCTACTTCCCAAGCTTTGTCAAAAACAGACACCTCAGCAAGCTACACAACCCTTAGAACCTAGAAACGAGCCATTAGCCTAGCAGCCCCACCGTTCTTGTGATGCCAACCCAGAGCTAAAGACTGGTAGCGTTCTACAAGGCAAGGGGGCATGGGGTGAGTGCGGCTAAAACCAGTAGAGATAGGGATGCCATACTGGGGGCAAACAGAACACCCACAGCCAGCCATTCTCCCTATTGTAGCAAACAAAGCCGGGCATCGCGAAATCCGCGATGCCCGGCTTTGTTTTACGCACAGGCTAGCCACGCGTTGCCGCGTAGTGGCTAGGGTGCGGGCTACTCTGCCTGGAGCGGTACAGGTAGGTCAGGTACTGGGTTGGTATGCCCTTGTATGGCAGGATTGCCCTGTTCCTCATCGAAGGGTATACAAACCACGAAATTCTGCGCTCCAGCAGGAAGGTTGAAGCACATGGAGGCCGGATAGCCGTGATTCTTCACCTTTCCTCCTACGACACTCCCGCGCTCCAGCCCCTTGCGGTAGCGAACCATATCGTAGAAGTGAAGCCCTTCGCCGTAGAATTCAATACCCCGCTGGGAGTAGAGTTCATCTATCAGCGCCTGCTCGCTGCCAATGGTAGGCGCATAGCTAGGATCGCGATAGGTGGTTACAAAGCTCTTGAGGTCTGCCACAGCCCCGGCGAGATTCCCGCCACGCCCTTCGGCCTCTATTTTGTTAAGGTACATCTCCTCTACCCGCATGAGGGGGAAATCGCCCGCACCTATTGGAGACATGGGATTCTTAGCGTAGGGGGCGAATTTCAGCACCGAGAACTTGGGGAGTTGCCCGGCAAGGGTTTCAACCACATCGCGCGGATAGGCCAGTACAAGGGGTGATTTCGGTTCAAAGCCTATGGTATCCTGCTTTCCGGTATTCGGGTTGGGCTTAACTATCGGATGGCCTTCGTCATAGGTTATCCACCAGCCTTTCCGCACGTCGGTCGCTGGGATACGTTCATACACCACGCTATCTATTCGCCGGTAGCCCGATTCCATGGCCGCAGATTTCCCGCCTAGCACCATAGAGCAGACCTGGGAAGTGAAGTTGCTCCCACCCTCAAATCCCGTCACCACCTCGTCGAGCGCGCTTACCGAGATACCCCACATGGTATTGGATGCCGCCTCTATATCATCGAAGTTGGGTATTGAGCAATCGGCTAAGCTGTAGGGGATTGCCCCGCTAAGGTCTATGGCCTTCTGCGCATCGGCGGCGGCCTCAGCCCAATGCTCCATGAGCATGTGTACCCTACAGCGCAACCCGTAGGCTACAGCGGCATCAATCACCCCTTTGCCTGAACGTTTGAAGCGCTCTAGCTTCTCTGCGGCAAAATTCAAATCGCTCAGTATCAGATCATACACCTGCTGCACGGTGGCACGTGGAATCGACCTCACAAGGGGGTCTGTAGTTTCTAGATGCAGGGGCACGCCCAGCTCCTGCTCATGCCCCTTGTAGGTGTGCTGGAAGAGCTGAATAAGCTGCGTGTACGCCCAAGCGCGCACAGCCCTAGCCTGCCCATGCGCATAGCCCCCGAGCTCACCGCCTCCATCCACCGTGCCAAGGACGAGATTCGCCTGCTTGATGTAGCGGTAGCAGTAGATCCACGCCCGGCTCGATACACCCGACTGCGGCCCTTGATCCTGGTACTTGGCGCTGGCGGCGTACAGGTTGTTGGCCTCATCCATACCCACCCAGTAGTCGCCCATAGATTCTAGGGAGAGCGCAAGGCTCATATAGCCGAAATCGTCCATCCAATGGGTGGATTCTCCCACCTCCTTCAGACGGTAGTAGAGCCCGTTCACTAGCGCATTGGCACGGTCGCTGCCCGCCTCGGCGCTTTTGGCTATCTGTTCGCTATTGAGCAGACCATCTTGCGGTTCTATATCCAGCTGCTTTTGGCAAGCGCCCAACGAGAGCGCAAGCAGCAGCACCACCAGGGAAAAATATCGTAAGATTCTCATGATCAAAATCATCATTTAAATGCAATTCTAGGCAGAGACTACCGTGCAGGCTAGAACGTTAGGTTCACCCCGCCACTCAGGGTTCGCATAGCCTTGTACCCGCCAGTGCCACCAAAGCGGGGATCGAAGCCTTTTCGGGCAGAGAAGATCCATACATTGTCACACACCACATAGACACGGGCAGAGGCCACATGCAGCCAGTCGATAGCCGACTTCGGGAGTGTATAGCCGAGGGTGAGATTGTCTACCGAGAGGTAGGCCTGGGAGATGAGATCCAGATCCGTTTCATTTCGCCCGGCGTTCAGCAGATTCACACGGGGGATTTTGGTATCACGACGTTGCGGAGTCCACGATTTGAGGATATCCTTATGCCAGGCGTATCCCCTTGAGAAGCTGCTACCATCGTGCATGAGGCTGGTGTAGGTTTCATCTATGGTGACCCCTCCGAGCTGGTAGCCGAACTGCGCGGAAAAGTCGAACCCGTAGGCCTCCAGCTCCGTGCCGAATCCCCCGGTGAGCTTGGGCGAAGCATCTCTGATGTAGCGCTTGCCCCGCCTATCGCCAGCGTAGGCCTCGTAGTAGTTAGTAGTGGTGGTAAGCTCGCCCTTCTGGGCGTCCCAGAGCCCGTAGAGTTCCTTGCCATTCTCGTCTACCCCCATCTGGCGCACGTAGTACGAAGCGTAAAATGATTCGCCCACCTTGCGGAATATGGTACCCTCCATGTAGCCATCCTTGAACTCTGGCGGGAGTTTGAGGATCTTAGAGCGGACATGGGACCCATTGAGCCAGAGGCTCCACGTTATGCGCTCGCTCTGGTAGGGTACACCCCGCAGCTCGAAGTCGACCCCAAGGTTGCGCATGGCGCCCACATTGTCATAGAACTCGGTAACCCCCGATGAGGGCATTGGGGTACGGCGGATGAGCATGTCGGTTACTGTGCGGGCGAAAAACTCCACCTGGCCGGTGAGCCTACGCCCCAGCAGCTCAAACTCGATCCCAGTATTGAGGTTATGGCTCGTTTCCCACGTTAGGGTCTTGCGCCCGACGTGCTTGAGGAAGAGGGCGTACTTGTCATAGAGGTTGCGCAGCTGGTAGATGTCCTGGTAGTAGAAATTGCCCACAGGGTCGTTTGGCCAGATGTTATCATTGCCCTGCACCCCATAGCTAGCCTTGAGTTTAAGCATGTCGACAACGCTCTTGGTGCTCTGCATGAAACGCTCGCTGGAGATGAGCCAAGATGCGCCCACGCTCCAGAAATTCCCCCAGCGATGCTGCTTGGCGAAACGGGATGAGGCATCACGTCGGTAGGAGGCCGAGATGAAATAGCGTTCATCGTAGTTGTACTGCGCCCTGCCCAGATACCCCTCTGTGCGGTAGTTGAGGGTGTAGGAGCTAGCGTCGGGTTGCCCTATGGCGCCGTTGAGCTCCCGATTCCAGAGGCTGTACATATTACGCCGACTCCCCGCGAGGATGGCATTGCGCCAGCTGTAGAACTCATGCCCCACGAGTACATCCACATGATGCACATCGGCATAGGAGTGCTCCCAGGTGAGGAGCTGCTGGAGGTTGTAAGACATTTTCCGAGCCGAGGTGTGGCTAATCTCCCCCCCGTAGGGCGCGCTAGAGCCGTAGAGCGCATTCTTGCGTATCACCCGATCCCCATTCTCAAAGTCGTGCCCCATGCTCAGGGTCACCTTGAATCCGTAGGGAATGATGAAGTCTACGTACTCTCTGAGCGAGATGGCATGCACCCTGCGCTGGTTCAGGTCGAGCTGCGCTGCAGCCAGGGGATTCCCTCCGTAGAATGCCGAGCCAGGCCTATTCAACCCCGGGTATTGACCAGAGCCGAAATCGTAACGGGTGAAGCCGAACCGATCCTTGAGTATTCGCCCGTTACCGTCGCGCACGTAGAGGGGGTACACCGATCCTAGGCGCTCTAGGTAGGCAAATGGATTCTGGGGGTTGCGCGGGTCATCGCTATCGGCCACCTCGTTGGCCACAGAGTAGGTATAGGCAGCATTCGCCCCTATGTGGAGCCAGCTTTTAGGCTGGTAGTCGCCCTTCAGCCTCGAGCTGTAGCGCTCAAAATTCGTAGAGGAAATATAGCCCTTGTCGCGCAGATATCCCCCCGAGAAGAAGTAGCTGCTACTGGCCCCATGCCCGCTGAGCGAGAGCGAGTACTCCTGGCGCGAATCGGGGCGAATCACCTCCTTCGTCCAGTTGTCGGGCTGTAGCCAGTACTCCTGGCCAGTGATGGGATCAGTAATCTTACGGCCATTGGTAGCTAGCGGGTTCAGGCTGTAGGTGCCATCACCATTGTCTACAAAATAGTCGGTACGCCCATTGGGGAGGCTGAAGGGGAAGTAGCCCGGGCTGAACTCGCTGCCAGGCTTTACGAATTCGCTGGTGAGGTCGGCGAGCGATTTTGTCGGCTCGCTGTTGGCGTAAGCCTCAAAGGCCTTGGCGATGTACTCCCTAGGGCCGAGGCGGTCATAATCACGCACCCCCCGGAAATTGTAGCCGTACTTAGCCGTGAGGTTGACATTCATCACATCGTTTCTGCTCTGCCCGCTCTTGGTGGTTATGAGCACCACCCCGTTTGCCCCACGAGCGCCATAGAGCGAGGCCGAGGCGGCATCCTTGAGCACGGTGGTGGTCTCCACATCCTGCGGATTGATGGCCGCTATGTCACCATCGTACGGCACACCGTCTACCACGTAGAGCGGCTTGCTAGAGGCGGAGAATGACCCCGTGCCACGGATACGCATGGTGCTGGTCTTGCCAGGCTGGTTGGCCTCCGCGAAAACCACCACGCCCGGCAGCTTGCCTTGCAGGGCGTTCACCACGCTGGAGACCTGCTTCCGCTCAAGCTCCTTGCTCGAGACGCTGGTGGCCGAACCGGTGAACGCGCTCTTCTTCGCCTTACCAAAGGCCACCACCATCACCTGGTCGATCTCCTCTAGCCCAGGGCGCATCTCTATGGGGATCTCGGTGTGCGCCCCCACCACCACCTCCTGGGTCTCCATGCCCGTGAAGGTGAAAACGAGAATCGACTGTGGCCCAGCCACCGTAATGGTATAGTGCCCATCAGCATCGGTTACCGTCCCATTCATCGTGCCCCTCTCCATCACCACAGCCTGGATGATGGGGGTGTGGTCTTCTGCCGAGGTCACCACCCCTGTAACGGTTTGCCCCTGCCCAAACGCAGACACCGCGCAGGACAGCAGGACCGCTAAGCTCAGCAACAATTTAATTGGATGATTCATTGGACATTATTTTACGTTTGGCTTTAGGATTTTTGCTATGTACTAGAAAAAAATGCGGTTCAACAGGGAGCGAAAAACTGGCAAAATAGGGCAGCCCGCCCAGCGAGATGTCACACGCTCAACCCCATTTGGATTCCGGGTTAAAAATGAACGAGATTACCCTTAGAGAGGGTATTAAAATAGTGTAAACTAACTGGCTATTAACCCAATACGCCCTACTCCACTCTGCAATTCTTCGCCCTTTGCCAGCAAAGCATCCGCCGAGAATACGCGGCTGGCTACAGCTATCTTACCCAGCTTGGTTGCAATGCCAATGCGCTATGCTACAGGTTCTATCGGAACAATTGACGTGCTGATAAAGAAAAACATCCCTGTTTTCGACCCGCGCAAAGTTACGCGTAATTTTGCAACATCAATTCGTGCAGGATCTCGACGCCGAGGATGAGGCCCGGCTATTAATCTGCGAAAAGCCCCATACGCTACCGCACCATCGCCGTACCAACTCAATACCATCGCCCTACCAACTCAAGTGCATCCTCGGATTTCGCTAGCGAAATCCGAACATGAAGCGGCCCAGGTAGGGCGATGGTAGGGCGAAGGTATAGCGCAATCCCCTGAAATACCCTTGGATAATGCCCCCGACAGCCCCTTTTGAAAATGATGCGGTGCGCCGCATCGTCTACTTGAATTTTGCTGCGGTCTTAGGAAGGAAAAAGGGTACTCTAGCAAATGGCTGGCACGCATGCGCTGCGCTTGCCGAGATCCTGAATTGGGGGGGAGAATCCCCGTGCATGGAAAGAGACCCGTTCTGTTGTCCCCCAGCCAAAAGCACCGTAGCCCGAATGGTAAGGCCTGCCCGATAGAAGTTCGCCCGTTTTCACAAAAATAAGGACGCGCGCATGTAAAAAATTCCCCCTTGCGTGGAAAAACAGAAAAATTGACTACCTTTGCGCCGTAAACCAGTTACAAGATAAAACAGTAGTAACGATGAAGCGTATTGCATTGGTTACCCTTGCCGCGGCGCTGGGCATCATGCTCTTCTCCTGCGGAAACAAGGCTCGCATTTCTGGTGAAATAGCCGCGCCAGACTCCACGATGCTAACCCTCTATTCTGCCGAAAGCGAAAGCGACCAGGCGGTGGATTCTACCCTCGTGCTCGGTGGCAAATTCGCCTTCAGCGGGAAGGATTACCCCGCAGGGCTCTACATAGTGGCCCAGCCCAATAAGGGGCACTACTTCGTACAGGTGAGCAACGAGCCCTTCACACTTTCGATAGACGAGGCCGGGAAGGTTACCGTAACTAACGGGGCGGAGAAGGATTACTTCAACGCCTTCTACCAGTTCCGTAGCGATTTCCAGCAGACCCGCAAAGCAGCGCAGGATGCCTACGAGGCGGCACAGGCCAACACCGATAGCGCAGCCCGCGCGGAAGCCCTGACGAAAATAGAGGAAGACTACGACAAGGCCTCTGAAGCCTACTATGGCAACCTGGTCAACCTCGCGATGGCGCACCCGAACACCGTATTCACGCTGTACACCCTGCGCAACAGCTTGACGAACTGCACCCCCGAGCAGATGGCCTCCATAGAGGAAGCCCTGAACGGCTGGAGTGCTCCCTACACTGATCACAAGGATTACAAGGCCCTGCAGGAGTACTTTGCGCACGCAAAGGCCACTGCCGTTGGGAACGATTTCACCGATATCACCGTAAGCACCAAGGATGGCGAATCGGTACAGCTCAGCAGCCTCGCCGGCAAGGGGCAACCCGTGCTCGTGAAATTCTGGGCCTCGTGGTGCCCCCCCTGCCGCAAGAGCAACCCAGAGCTGGTGAAGGTTTACAACCAGTTCCACGGCAAAGGCTTTGAGGTTTTCGGGGTATCGGTAGACCGCAGCGCCGACGACTGGCAGAAGGCCGTTGCAGCAGATGCGCTCCCCTGGCCAAACTACATCGACAACAGCAAGGAAGCCTCTAAGGCCTACAACGTGGCGAGCATCCCCTTCACCGTGCTCATAGGGGCCGATGGGAAAATCATCGCGAAAAACCTCAGCGAAGAGGAGCTGGTAAACCAGCTCACCGAGCTGCTGAAGTAGCGCATATCTGGTTGCCTCTTAGCCTCTAACGAAGGCTGAGGAGCGGTAACGCCCCGTAGGGAGCCGGCTCCCTGCGGGGCGTTTTTTCATCTTTCTGCCGAAAGGCTATTGCGGATAACGGCAAATTCACTACCTTTGCGTCGTTATTAGTAAGAGTTCCCACTCCCGAGGGGCAGCCCCGCGGCCACCAACAAGCGGCACGGAGAATCCCGTAGGGTGCGGCGAGCAAACGAATGGTAAAGAGCACCAATCTATAAATTTCAAGTATGAAGAAGGCAACGGTTTTAGTAGCTTTTGCAGCCCTATGCGCCATGCTGTGGAGCTGTGGGCAGAAGCCCAAACTCTCTGGGGAAGTAGATCTGCCAGATGGCACGATGCTCCAGCTCATCTCCACCACCACCAATGAGACGCTGGACACCCTGAAGGTGGAAAAGGGGAAATTCTCCTACAACGGCACCGCGCCCGATGGGATCTACTCGCTAGTGTGGGAAGGGCAGCAGGCTTGGACGGTGGAACTATCATCTACCCCCTTTTCCATTAAGGCCTCCACCAAGGACAGCGTCCCCAGCGTGGTAACCGAGGGGAAGAACAAGGATATCATAAACAAGTACTACGAGTACGAATCGCAGTACGCCGTAGCCATGGCCCCCATACAGGAAGCCATACAGGAAGCCATGCAGGGCAACCCGGCCGAAGGCGAGGCAGAAACCATTATGATAGCCGCGGAGAACGCTCGGAACTCCTTTAGCGCCAACCTCTACCAGCTGGCCTCCTCGAATCCGAATAATGAATTCTCGCTCTACCTGCTACAGACTACCGTAACCATGCTCGGCTATGACCAGATGCTAGAGCTAGACCAAGCCCTAGAGGCCTGGGATGCTGCCTACGCAGAAAATGCCACCATGCAGTCCATACGGAAAACCATTGCTAAGGAAAAGCAACTGGCCGATGGGCAACCCTTTGTAGACCTGACCGCGAAGACCGCCGATGGCAATGAAGTAGCCCTAAGCAGCGTAGCCGGCAAGGGGCATCCCGTACTGCTAAAATTCTGGGCATCGTGGTGCAAGCCATGCCGCAAGAGCAACCCTGGGCTGGTGAAGCTCTACGCAACCTACCACCCCAAGGGCTTTGAGATCTTCGGGGTATCGCTCGACGAGAAGGCTGAGGACTGGCAGAATGCCGTGGCGGCCGATAACCTAACCTGGCCTCAATACATCGCGGGCTGGGATGTAGCCATGGAAACCTACAATGTTCAGGGTATCCCGTTCACCGTGCTCATTGATGGCGAGGGGAAGATAGTGGCCAAGAACCTAGATGAAAACGGGCTGGCAAGCAAGCTCGACGAGCTTCTGAAGTAGTCCAAAAACTGCCTCTATGGCAGAAAACATCAATCCCCGCAAGAGTTGCACGATTCTTGCGGGGATTTTTTCTACATTCGCATGGCTACATCTTCTACAGATTTCCACCCTTCCATATCGCTAGTGGGCGCAGGCAATGTGGCCTGGGGGCTAGGGCTTTCGTTGCAGCGCGCTGGATTCCCTATAGTTTCGGTACACAGCCGCGGGGGCGAAAGGGGGACACGCCTGGCCAATAGGTTCAACTGCCTGCTGCTCGGCGACGCAGAGCTGGAGGAGCAACTCCCCCGCCTGTACCTGCTCACCGTGCCAGACGATGCCATAGCCCCCGTTGGCACTACCCTCCTCCGCCTACTCTACCCCCGGGTAAAGACCCTGCCAGCCAATACCCCTCTCCCTATAGTGGGCCACACTAGCGGCACCTCCCCCCTGCTACAGTCCCAGCACATACCCACCGGAGTCCTATACCCCATCCAACGATTCGGCTAC
>JABCOB020000107.1 GCA_013333835.2 Bacteroidia bacterium | reverse complement strand
TTAGACGATTACCATCAGCATCAGTCAACAGGCCCTTCCATATAGTGCTTGGGAGCTTTCGGGAGCCAGAGAATGCAGATCGGTTCGTACGTCAACTACGCCAGTCGGGGCTAGAGCCGCAAGTGATAGCACAGGAGTCTGGCATGCACGCCGTGGTAGTGGCGAGCTATGATGGTTACGCAGGCGTGCTTAGCGGTCTAGAAGAAGTTCGGAAGCAATATCCTCAGGCCTGGATTCTGCAGCGATAACAGGCCCTAGAGGAACGAAATGCGCGGGAGTGTTCATGCAATCAATTAGCGTATAGCTCGCGGCGAGAAGATATATGTAAGGGGCTAGAAGGGAAAACTGATAGCGTGCGTTCTCTAAGTGGAAAACCGGAGGGCGCACGCTGTTTCGTATTCAGAGGTGAACGCCGAGAAAATCCCAATTCTCTGGCGTAGCCTGCCAGCCGCGATGCTGTATGCTCCAATTCTGGCACGACGTGTTGAGGTTGCTGCGAAAGGCAGAAAAAAAAAGATACTTTTTCAGGGTTTCCCGCATTAGATTGTATTTTTGGGGAGTTGCTATAATGCGTTTTGAAGATTTGGATATCACTCTACGTCCTCGTCGGGGGGTGCGCCATATAACGATCTCAAGGGCTAAGGTGGCTGCCCCTGTAATCCATTACCCCTACGGGATGCCACTCTCAAGGTTGGCAGCTGCGCCCATTGTGTCCGATTTGATGCGGCAGGTATCCCAGAAACAGTCGCAGCCCGTGGTGAACCCTATCCGAACAGGATATACCACCTTCACCCGAGAATTCAGGTGGGAAGCCGCTGTAGGCTCTAGGCTGGAGGTTACCAGAGGCAAGCAAGCGGTAACACTCTACCTGCCGAGTAGCATGGATTTTGACAGCTACCCAGCGCAGCGATTCGCATTTCAGGAGCTCAAGCATGTGCTGAGGTACGAGGCCAACTTGTTGATCCCGAAGGCTGTAAGTGCAGAGGCAGAGCAGCTAGGGTTGGAGTATGGCGCCGTTCGTATCAAGGATGCCCGTTCGCTGTGGGGGAGTTGCTCTACGCACCGTAACTTGAATTTTTCGCTGTTTGTGCTGCTTGTACCCGCCCAGCTGCGCCGTTACGTGATTTGCCATGAACTTGCGCACCTCACCCATATGAATCACAGTGTGGCATTCTGGCGGCTGGTGAGCCAGTACCTTGGGCAGGATGCAGTGGCACTCGATGCAGAGCTCAATCGCTGCGAGCTAGACATTCCTAGGCTGTACTATTAGGCTTGGGGCAACTAGTGGAGGAAGGCAGTCAGAATCGGCGTATCATGCCCACATACAGCTCTAGGCGATGCTGTGATAAGTGAAATCTCTAGGTCTCTACAACGATGCAGGTAGGTGATGTGATATTAGGTGAACGTCCACTGCTATTAGCACCAATGGAGGATGTTACGGACCAGAGCTTCCGTTTGCTGTGCCGTGAGTATGGCGCGAGCATGGTGTACACCGAGTTTGTGAATGCCGATGGACTTGTGCGTGGCGCAAGAAAGCTCTCAGAGAAAATGGAGGTGCTAGAGGCCGAACGTCCAGTGGGTATACAGCTCTACGGGCAGCATCTGGAGAGCATGGTGCATGCGGTACGCCTGGCTTGCGAATTGAGGCCCGAGGTGGTGGATTTGAATTTTGGTTGCCCGGTGAAGAAGATTGCAGGCCGTGGAGCGGGCGCTGGAATGCTGCGAGACCTACCCGCATTGGTTGCTATGGCGCGGGAGGCCGTAAAGGTCGCTAATCGCCCAGTGACCGTGAAGACGCGCTTGGGGTGGGATGCCGACAGCATAGTGATAGAGGAACTGGCACTGCAATTGCAGGATGTGGGTGTAGCCGCGCTTACCGTGCACGCCCGCACAAGGGCTCAGCTGTACAGCGGTAAGGCCGACTGGAGCTGGCTATATAGGCTCAAGAGCAATCCGCGGCTTACCATACCGATAGTCGGGAATGGCGATATTGCCACTCCGCAGGCTGCCAAGCAGGCTTTTGAGGAGTACCACGTGGATGGGGTCATGGTTGGCCGCGCTACTTACGGGAAACCCTGGCTATTCCGCGAGATGCGGCATTACATTGACACGGGCGAACTCCTTCAGCCAGCGGGTATTGCCGAGCGGGTAGAGGTGGCTAAGCGGCACTTGGAACTCTCGATGGCTGTGAAGGGCGAGCGTCGGGGCATTTTCGAGCTACGTCGCCACCTGGGTTGCTACTTTAAGGGACTCCCAGATTTCCGAGCACTGCGGCTGCGCCTGCTAACCGAGGAATCTCCAGAGGCGGTAAGGGATTTGATAGAGCAAGTAGGAGAACGCTACGCCGATTGGCAACCTCAAGAGGAGAAGAACTACGGCCCTTGGGGAACGGAGTAGCAGGCTTGGGGAGGAACTTTAATAGCAGATCCACACGCTGAAGGGCGTTGGTTGCGATATAGCCCCTGCCCGCAAGATTGAAGGGTTATCGACGCGCATACACTTCAAAGCGGAATGTTAGCCCTGTTGAGGATTTCTGCCAGTTCCCGATGGAAGAGGGAGTCCATAGGGATAGGTCTATCGGCGGGAAAAAGGTGTCGGCAGGTTCGGTGGGTTCTGCATCTATACGAGTGATTAATAGTCGATTGCAGAGTTTCATTCCCTCCTCATATACTAATCCTCCTCCCGCCAAAAAGGCCTCTTTTCCCGCGGGGCATAGCGCCAAGGCCTCTTCGATACTTTTGGCCAGTAGTACCTCTGGGAGCGGCGGTTGGCTTGCGCTTCGGCTTAGCACAATGGTGGTGCGCCCGGGGAGCGGTCGTCCTATCGATTCGTAGGTTTTTCGCCCCATAATCAGGCAGTGCCCCAGGGTCGTCTGCTTGAAGTACTTGAGGTCCTCGGGTAGATGGAATAGCATCTGGTTTGCCCGTCCTATGGCGTGGTGCTGCGAAAGGGCAACAATGGCGGTTAATGGGGTTTTCTGCATCGGTCTAACCAAGCTTGCGGAGTGTAGGAGGCGAAAATAGTCGTGGTCTGGCGTATTGTAGGATCCCCTTTTTTTGACGAGCAGAGCGGTGAACTTCCATAGGGCAGCAGGGAAAATACGGGAATCGCGCCGTCCATATTTGCAGTACTCTTACGCCGCGAAGGTAGCAATAGCATGGCGAGATTGCAAAACCACCGGGCAGAGCTCTATAGCCTTGGCCATGCAGCGGCCTCTGGAAGGGTGATTTTTCGTAGCAAAGGCTTGAAAAACAGGGAAAATGGATATTTTTTTCGGGTATAAAGCAGAGCAGTGTGCTAAATCGGGAAAAAGTAACTAACTTTGTGCCCGTTAGAGGAGGGCGATATTGCCCCAATAACCTAATACAAAGGCAGTACCATGAAGAGGATTCAAGTACTGGGCGTAGCGCTGCTGATGGGCGCTGCGGCTGCTCTGGTAGCCTGTGGTGGCAACCAGACGAACAACAATAATCAGACAACCGATAGCACAGAGCAGACGGCTCCTGCTACGGATGCCCAAGGACAGCCTGCTGGCGAAGTGGCTGAAAGTGCCTGCACGTGCCATGAGGGTGGCGAGTGCACCTGTGGCGATAGCTGCAAGTGCGGCAAGGAAGTAGCCAGCGAAAACGGGGCTAAGTGCGACAAGCAGGGCGGCTGCGATAAAGGCTGCAAGTAGTAGTGTAGCAGTTGCTTTGCTCGGTATCCCTTTGCAGGTACACAGCAAAGGGTGCTATGGGTAATGGCCGAGCCGCTTGGCCTCTTTGACGGAGGCTATTGCGGTTGGGCCGTTTTTTTATGCTCTTGCCCCGCCCTTGGAGGTGTAATCTGGACTCTTAGCTCTTGGGAACGGTGTGGGGCGCAGCATTACGGCTGGGGATAATTGGGAGCATCGCGTGCGAATGGAACTTGCCCAGCGTTTTCACCGCGAGATTCTACGTGAAGGGTGGAACTTTGCCGCCGAGGATAGCTATGCCAGTTTAATGGGATATTACGGAAATGGGACCCTTGCCACAACATGATGCAGACCGTGAGGCCGCCGAGCGCTTGCATGGGCTTTTCCAAGCCTTTCGGGGCGCATTCTTCGGTTTGCGGGTCTGCCTAGAGAACACGCTGCAAACGGGGTTTACCCGAGGGCTTACCTACGATGATGCCCAGCTTTTGCTGCATCTTTCGCTCCATCCTGGCTGCACTCTACAGGTGCTGGCCGACGCGCAGAAGCGCACAGAGCCCAGCGTTTCGCGCAAGGTGGCCCAGCTGGTGAAAACGGGCTGGATAGTGCGCACGCCCGATGAGCGTGATGGGCGCTTTGTTCGGCTCTACAACTCCGAGAAAGCGGAACGGGCTGTAACCGAAATGGCTGGCAAAGCGGCAAGGGTATTCCGTGAATTGCAGACTCAGGCTAGCGACCTTGAGATTCGCGAGGTTGGGCGAATTCTGCAAGCGATAGAGAATCTTGCCCGAAACGTGAAATTGCGCCCTCGGGAGGGAGGCTTATTCGACTGATTGGGCGGAGGATGGTGGTGAAGGCTAGCGGTGTGAACTCTGAGTGAGAGTGCCGGTCTGAAGTGCCAGCAGAGAGGGCGGAACGTGTTCGGCTCTAGGTTTTGTTACCCAGTTTGTTGCGTGGTTTTTCACCCCTCCCTCGCGCAGCTCGCATGCTGCAACTGCCCACCTTTCCATCCCATGCGAATACCCTCCTGCCCGGGCACCCCATTCCTGCCGCCCCGGTGGTAACCAGTTATGGGAGAGGATGATTGGGTTCTGCCCCTGGGTGATGATTCCTAGAGAGGATGCCAACCCTGTTCCCCGCTTGGGGAGGCGGGGTTTTCTTTTTCGCGAGGGGCTCCGATCTTCGTACTATCGCCCCACCTTCGCCCTACCAACCCCCTACCTGGGCCGCTTCATCTTCGGATTTCGTAACGAAATC